>CAYVSN010000201.1:0-2509 GCA_964453875.1 uncultured Dehalococcoidales bacterium | reverse complement strand
GAAGCACCAAGTCTGAGTAGGAAGAGCCATCGAATGGAGAATAGCGCAGCAGGGGAGCTCAGGCAAGTCCCGGCAGGGTATCTGGTGGTGGGACCAGACCCTCAATGAGAAGAAGCATGCAGCAGTGGTCATAACTCAAGATTTCATGGTTCGGAGGAAATTCAAGTTTGCTAGCTCGAGGCGAGGCTTTGAGGAAGCGCTAGAGAGGGCCAGGCCAGAAATGGAGAGGAGCGGCTAAGGTGGTGTCATCTTTGCCATTGAGGCAGCAAGTCACTACTGGCGCGACTCCGCCTACTTCTTGGATGGGAGGGAAGTTTCTTTTCGACTGGTCAACCAGTTCACCTTAAAACGGAGGCGCGAGGGGAAGAAGCTCAATCGGAGGAAGAACGACTTTCATGATGCCGAAGTAGCAGCGCAGCTATTGTGCAGTGGTGAATTCACCGAGACCAAGCTACCGCAAGGGGTTTATGCTGAGTTGAGGGCCGCCTACAATACCTATCGCCGCTTAGTCAAAGAGAGAACTAGAATTACTAATCTACTCAAAGCGCTATCGGATGGACTTTTACCTGAATTTACTCAGGTGTTCAAAGACCCTTGTGGCCTGACAGCCCTGAGCGTGCTCTCTGTTTGTCCTGTACCTAGGGCCATTGCTGGGATGGGAGAAGAGGAGTCTGTTGACACCGTCGGCGCAGGGCAGGGCATGAAGGGCGTCTGATGAGGAAAAAACTACTTCCTCTTCACTATGCTGCCCGAACCTCCATTGGTTTGAGTCAGGTGCCCAGTCGGTCTCAGCTAGATCTCATTTCTAATAGAAAAGCTTCGTCTCATGAGACAACAAGTATGCAGGATAGAGAAGACCCTGGTGAGACTGGTGGATGAGACAGAAGAGGGCAAATATGTGCTCTCGATAACAGTGCTCAGGTATATTTCAGTGGCAGGGATGCTAGCAGAGCTCGGCTCTTTCAGGTCTTACCGAAATGCCAAACAGCTGATAAAAATGGCAGGTGGTAATCCTACTGAGTCTGAATCAGCCGGGAAGCGAGGTGCTCATATTCCAATGAGTAAGCAAGGGCGACCGGTGTTGCGGTATTGCGGCTGGACTGCTGTTATCCCTGTGCTAGGATTTAATCCTGATTTCGAGTCTTGGGCAAAGAAACTGCGAGAGCGTCCAGTGCATGCCAATCCTCTCAGTGGAAAAGAGGTTGTAGGAGCGGCAGTCAATAGGTTATTACGATTGGCGTTTGCCTTCTGAAAAAGCAGACCTTTTACTCCTCACCACAGTTGGTGCAAGTAACTAGCTAGGAGGCAATTATGCAAGACATCAGGTGGGCAGGGAGACGACGCTCATCGTTTTCTGGCTAATTTGAGCAAACCCGTGTACACAACATGGTGCTCCTGCTCTCCTGGCCAAACCCGCATGAAGTATGATGTCACTTTCACCAAGAAGTGAACCCGCATCTAGCTGCTAAATTGGGAGTCAGGAAGAAAGAGGATGGGGTCTACCCACCGATACGATATTGAAGTAAAGAAGTAGATTACCAGAACCATTGACTAAAAACATATAGTGTGTCGTGCAGTTGCCCAAAGCCCATTCACTCTCAGGAAAGGTCTCAAAGGAACCTAGCTATGGTGGGGATCTCCGTGATTTCGATTGAACCTTCTCTTAGCCGTCTTGCTGCTTTAGCCTTTCAATAGCTCCGGGCGCCATTCATAGTCGAACTCGACTGGGCCGGTAGCTTTGTCAACTCCTTCCCTCTTATGGCCCCTGCCATGAATCTTCACCTGAACCGAATGCGGCGGGTCATCAACCTCAGCATAGGCTAGATCTTGCCCTTGATGGTCACAAACATATGTCCAACCAGCCAGCTCCTTCGCCACGTTTGTCCTCTCCTGCCATTCGAGGATTAACGGATAATGTTAATGTTGACATTCCAACATTCGAAGGCGGGAAACGCACAGTTTGTTGTAATTTGCGTGCAGAAACTGCACATAGTGTGTGTCTCTTTCCTGGCTGCTATAATAAGACTATGGCGCCAATATTGTACCCGTGCCTGTGGGGGTGAACCCTATAGGTCTGCAATGCAAGAACAATCTTCCCCGGGCATGCGCAGGGGAACCGAGCATCGACGCAATGCTAGTTATAATCTGTGGAAATGCAAAGCTAACAGGCCTGAGCGAGGTGAAATTGTGACCAGCGAAGCAAAAGGAAGTGATAGTGTCATGAGTAAAGGGGGTTGCAGCATCGAAGTTAGCCATCAAAAGGCATCAAGTGATGTTGCCCTGGACATCAGGGTAATTGGTTGCGAACCAGGGAAGGCCATGCAACTGAGGTTGCGGGGTAAAGACCAGGCAGGCGCTGATTTCGAGTCTTGGGGCATTTTTGTCCCCGACAGCGAAGGTGTGATTAGCCTGAAAGGCCAGGCTCCTCAAAGCGGTCCTTACTCAGGTGTCGATCCTATGGGGCTGTTTTGGTCTATGAACCCGGTTAGCAAGAAGACCACTCGCTTTG
>CAYVSN010000200.1:0-2526 GCA_964453875.1 uncultured Dehalococcoidales bacterium | reverse complement strand
CTCCGCTTACTCCGTAGGGGGAAAAATGGTAGAAGGACTCTCCTACCACGGTGGCGCCACATTGAATGGCAGCCTCATGGAGACATTCTTTGAGAAAATCTAGGTCATTTAGCACCTCCTTATCGCAATCTTTCAAGTCTAGTAGCAGATGTCTTCCCAGCGCATACAAATCACCTTCCCCCTTTAGATTTTTTGGTACCGCCTTTTAGGCAGCGAAGCCCATTTTATATTATATGGCCTGCTATTATCAATACTTCCCACAGCTGTTTCTGCTAAAATATTGTTTCTAGGCCTATGTCTGAAAAAGAACCACTGGTTACTATCTGTACTGTCAGGCAAATAGAAGCGCAAATAATCCAAGGGCGGCTGGAGAACGAAGGCATCCCAGTTCTTCTAAGTTACGATAGCGCCAGCTTGGTCTATGGTTTTACTGTTGACGGCTTAGGCGAGGTAAGGATAATGGTGCCAGAGCACCTGGCTGAAGAGGCAAAGAAGATACTGGGAGCCTAGCTTATGACTTCAAGATTAGAACGCATCACTGGGCAACGCTTGGAGAGCCTGACCAGGCTTCGAGCTTCTGGCGTCAACCCTTATCCCCATTCCTATCGTCCAAGCCACACAACCGCAGAGGCAATAACCTTGTTTGAACAAGGGAAGAGCTCAGGGGTTGTATCTCTTGCCGGCCGAATCATGGCCAGACGCAAGATGGGCAAAATAACCTTTCTTGACATTCGCGATGGCTCAGGCAAGATGCAGCTCTGTTTCCGCCATGATATTCTCGGCCAACAAAGGTACGAATTTGTCCAGGAAATCGATATTGGTGACATTATAGGAGTGAATGGCGAACTTTTCCGAACGAAAGCAGGTGAGACCAGCCTTGATGTTTCCGATTTCACTATGTTGTGCAAATCGCTTCGCCCGTTGCCCGAGAAATGGCATGGGCTCGTGGATGTGGAAAAGAGGTATCGGCAGAGATATCTCGACCTCATTTCTAACCAAGGTGCGAAAAACATCTTTATCCTGCGCAGCCGAATTATCACAGCTATAAGAAACTTTCTGGATAGCCGGGGCTTTATGGAAGTGGAGACTCCAGTGTTCCACTCACAGGCTGGAGGAGCATTAGCTTCTCCCTTCCTCACCCACCATCACGCGCTTGATGAAGGCCTCTACTTACGCATTGCCCTGGAGCTTCACCTCAAGAGATTGATAGTGGGCGGGTTTGAGAGGGTTTACGAAATAGGGCGTGCCTTCCGCAACGAAGGCATATCTGTTAAACATAATCCAGAATTCACCTTGCTCGAGTGTTATCAGTCCTATAGCGACTACAATGATATGATGAATTTAGTTGAGGAAATGGTTTCACACATTGCTCGGGAGCTTCTGGGCGATACGGAGATCCAAGTTGATGGGAAAAGCATCAATCTTGCCCCTCCGTGGCAAAGGCTTTATCTGCGCCAGGCAATCAAAGACTACAGTGGCATTGATTTTGACGATCATCCCGATGCTATGTCGCTGCTAGGGGCGGCAGCACAAAAAGTGGCAGAGGCATCATTGGATGAAAAATGGGAGGTTGGCGCACTTGGCGACAAATTCTCGCGCGGAAAGCTCATTGATAAACTTATTTCCACCTTCGTTGAGCCAAGGCTCATCCAGCCAACTTTTCTCCTCGATTATCCCGTGGAAATGTCGCCGTTAGCCAAGAGGAAGAGGGGCAACGATCGCCTCGTGGAAAGGTTCGAGGCGTTTGTTACCGGCATGGAGATCGCCAACGCCTTTACTGAACTCAACGACCCTTTGGAGCAGAGGGAACGCTTTCGCCTGCAGCTAAAAGAACGAGATGAAGAAGTAGAGATCGCCGATGAAGACTTCCTTGAGGCGCTGGAATATGGAATGCCACCCACAGGCGGTCTAGGGATGGGCATTGACCGCTTGGTAATGCTGCTCACCGGGCAAAGCTCCATACGTGAAGTCATTCTTTTCCCCCAACTAAAGATAAAGTCGAAGTCCTGAGCCAAGAGAAGGAACAAATGCTTGATATTAGGCTCATCCGTGAAAACCCCCAACTGGTTCGCCAAGCATTGAGCGAAAGGAGCAATGCAATCGCTCTTGACGCCATTATTGAAGCCGATAGGCATTATCGTGGCTTGCTCCGTCAGGTGGAACTGCTTCGTGCTCAACGCAACGAAGGGAGTAAACGACTGGGCAGCCTCAAAGAGAAGCCACCTGAGCTCATTGCCGAGATGCGCCAACTGGGAGAGAAAGTATCCTGTATCGAAAAGGAAATTGGCCAAGTCAAATCCAATCTTGAGGACTTGCTACTTGAGTTGCCTAACATCCCCCATCCTAGTGTTCCCCAAGGGAAAGATGAAGGGGATAACGTTGTGTTGCGCACCTGGGGTGAGCCAAGGGAGTTCTCCTTCAAGCCATTGCCTCACTGGGAGCTTGGGGAAAAACTAGATATCATCGATCTTCACAGAGGAGTAAAGCTATCAGGAACTCGGTTCTATGTTCTTAAGGGGTTGGGGG
>CAYVSN010000199.1:0-2589 GCA_964453875.1 uncultured Dehalococcoidales bacterium | reverse complement strand
GTGGTGAGCCGGGAGGGATTCGAACCCACGACCCACGGATTAAAAGTCCGTTGCTGTTTCAGGTGTTCCACCAGCTTCGGCACCAACGCGGCGCAAAGCTGGTCTAGGCTACCGAATTTTGAATAGTCTGTTGCTCTGTGACTCATGTTCCCTCCCCTTTCTGATTTTCAGCGATTATCATACCGTGAGGCCTCGCCCTCTTCTGTCATATCCTCTGCCCTTTTTGCACTGCTTTGTTGATCCTGATTACCTTACGGGCTTCACCTAAAGCAGCACCGTATTCTCCTTTGCGTGTGAGGCGCATGGTTGTTCCTTCGACCCACCATATTCTTCGCTCCGTGAGAGGCTTTCTCTCCTCGTTTTCCATCCAACGCTCCCAGTCCCTCATTTGCCTCGCCGTGCGGAAGACAGTAGGGTCGAAGCCGTGATGCTTCAGGCAGTGGGCTTTCAAGTTTCCCCTACGAGTAGTCTTATAGCCGCATTCGAGGCATTCGTAAGGATTAAGTTTAGAAGCTCTTCTTTCCATCAATAAGATGATAACTAATAGTAACTAACTTTGCAAGAAATGTTCATAGCGATAGTAGACGTGACCCCCGTCCACGAGTTTGCTGAGCATGTGGGTGATGCCAGCGGTCAAAGGTACGCCCTTGTGCCCTCAGCCTTCTAAATCTCTAACTTGGCACCCAGGCCTTTGCCCCACCACCCCGTCGGGGATTTTATACTACAGCGGTGTGGTCTGCAGCTAGTACAGGATACTGGCCTGAATTGCACAAAACGATGTATTGTTTTCCCCAAGCCAGCTCCTGCTATAATTAGGGGCAGGGAAGGAGTCATGTGCAATTGCATAGATATGCTGACAGCGAACGGCCTGGCACACTGGGAGCCGGTTGCTAACGTCAGTGCCAATTTGAGCTTGCTACCGGAGAAGCCGGGGGTTTATGTGCTACGTGCGTCCGGTAGGGGCGAGCATTATTGGGACGAGTTCCAGCGGCGTTACCTTGCCGAGGTCACACAATCACACGAATACAAAAGGCACTTGTTCCACAAGTTTGGGCTCACATGGACACCAGATAGCAACCTTACGTTCGTAAAGCGCCGGCTTGACCGCCTCAGCCGAATTGAACATGGCAACGAGGGAAGTTGCTCAATCTTGTATATAGGTGGTTCTGGAAACCTCCGACAGCGGCTGGAACAACTATTGTGTAAAGAGGACAGACATACAATAGAACATCCGGTGAGAGCCTTGTTGCTGAACGGATGGCAAATTGAATGTGCTTGGAAACCGACCCCGAACTATCGTGAGGAAGAGAACCAGCTTAAGACAGCCTTCAAAATAGAACATTCGGGCGCTATGCCGCCACTCGTAAACAGGTAACAAGGTGGCTGTTTGTTGCGCCGCAATCAGATTGACCGTTTAAGCGAAGATCACGACCCAGAACGGGTTTGGGGCTCCCAAACTACACAAGGAAAAAGACGGCTACCGCCGCGCATACCCCAGGAGAATACAGCTGCGCCACGCTCTCCATTTCTCGATTGTCAGACAACCTGCTTGGAAGGAGGAGCCGTCGCTGAGCCCCGTTTTCCCTACCTTTTGAACCTAAAAAGCGGGAGAAAACCGCCTCTTTTGCACGACAGTCAGATGACCGGTTTTTCTGCACCTCCCGCCACTTGCTTGCCCGATTTTACCATACTTGCCTGAGGGGCAACAACTGGTCCCCCATGCCATATTGCGCGAGTGCCAATGTCCTGAACTACCGAGCGCTGGACTCTCTGGTTATCCGACTGCAGGCTTCTTGAACCGCTACAGCTGAATGCTCTCTCTTTCAGCATCAGGTAATCGGCCAGTCTTTTGTAAATATTCCTTGTCCCCTTTGATAACATTCTCAGTCCTGAAATGGTAGAAATACTCACGCCAGAATTCGTGCCTGTTTTGTATGGCATACTTCTCACCAGCAGCTTGAGTTATATGCGTTTGAAACTTCAACAAATCATAATATGGTTCATCCATCTGAACTTCTTTGGAGATCTGCCACTTGAGAGTTCGCATAAATTTGATAAAGAAATCCACAAATTGGGCGATTTCATCTTCTTTCTCTCGCTCAATCATCTCTTCCATCTTTCCTCTTTCTATTTGTATTTGCTCAATAGGGCTATTACCTCTTGGATCTCCTGCTTGGTTCTTGCCAGCCTTGCCACCTTGACATTAGACACCACTTCGGCATCTGTATCCTGCTACCGCAGTTGTGTAGCTGATGAAAGTGAACGTGAAGTCGTTTACTCCTCCGCCGAATATGGGGCCAGGCCAAATAAGTTCTTTGCCCAAATAGACTGCCGCACCATGTGTAGGCTTATCCTTTATCAAGTGTAGCTGTGTAAGCAGTGCGGAGTCCCCCTTCACTATCACAGTAAACCAATCGAGATCTGGAGGATCTGCTCCAGCTCAGGAGGCGGGGTTCGGGCATTGTTCTCGAACTCCCAAAGGCGCCGTTGGGAGATGCCCAGCCTTTGGGCCATCTGCCATTGTTTGAGCCCCCGCCTTGATGCGGGCGATCTTGAGGGCCTTGCCGTTCACGCTGGCGTTCATCCTAT
>CAYVSN010000198.1:0-2614 GCA_964453875.1 uncultured Dehalococcoidales bacterium | reverse complement strand
GGTGTTAAATCAAGTGGAAATGGGCAGGATGAGAGTCAGGGAGGCATATGAGCTACTGGAGCTGTGCTTGCGCCATGTGAGGCGACTTCTAGCAGCGTACAGAAAGGAGGGCGCTGCGGCATTGGCACATGGCAATCGAGGAAGAAAGCCTTCTCATGCTCTAGGTGCTGGCATGAAAGGGCAGGTGTTAAAGCTAGCCCAGTCAACGTATGCTGGCTGTAACAACCAGCACTTCACTGAACTTCTGGCTGAGAGAAGGGGTATCGCTGTCCCCCCATCTTTCGTACGCCGCATTCCCCTTGGGGTTGGAGTAAAGAGTCCAAGAAAAAGGCCGCCAAAACGCCGCAAGCGGAGGAAACGTCATCGTCAAGAGGGAAGGCTAGTGCAGATTGATGGCGCTTGCCATGATTGGCTGGAAAGAAGAAATCCGTGCCTGACTCTAATAGGGGCGACAGATGATGCCACAGGCAGGGTTCCTCACGCTCTATTCAGGGAGCAAGAGGGTACTCAGAGCTATTTTCTCTTGCTGCGCCAAATTGTGACCAGCTGGGCAGGTTCGCTTGACATTCGGTGATTCATAGTACTAAAATTTGGCTTTCCAAGGAGGTAACGAAATCTACGCGATTGTCGAGACAGGTGGCAAACAGTACAAGGTGGCTCCAAAGCTGACGATAGAGGTTGAGCGCCTAGGCATAGCTGAAGGGGATAAAGTAGAGCTCGAGAAGGTGTTGTTTATTGGCGACTGTGAGAATCCGCTTGTGGGCAATCCAACTATTGAGGGTGCTAAAGTTACAGCCACATCTTTAGGAGAAGTCAAGGGTGACAAAGTCATGGTATTCAAATATAAGCCTAAAGTTCGTTACCGAAGAAAGAAAGGGCATCGTCAAATCTATACAAAACTGTCTATAGATGAGATTATTAGGTCGGGGAGCTAAAGATGGCACACAAGAAAGCTGGTGGCAGCTCGCGTTGTGGGCGTGATAGTCAATCAAAGCGATTGGGGGTGAAGAGGTATGGTGGGGAGCAAGTTCATGCCGGAACGATTCTGGTTCGGCAGCGGGGCACCCGTATCCTGCCTGGCAACAACACGGGCATGGGCAGAGATCATACTCTCTTTGCTTTAATAGATGGCCGCGTCAAATATGAGTCGGCCAATAAGTATAAGAAAAAAGTGAGCGTTTATGAATGAAAGCCAAAATTCACCCCACGTATTACGGTGATGCTAAAGTGACCTGTGTCTGCGGAAACACGTTTACTATCGGCTCAACTAAGCCGGAGATCAGGGTTGAGGTATGCAGCAAGTGCCATCCCTTCTACACTGGCGAGCAGAGGATACGCGATACTATGGGAAGGGTGGAGCGCTTTAAGAAGCGATACAAGATAAAAGACTGAATTCAAGGGATTTGGGAAGCAGCGGACTTGCCCTTAGACGGTCGGAAGAAGCAGAGAGGCCGGGACTAATCACACCGGCCTCTATTTTAGGTTGGGTGCCCGGTGGGCTCAATTTCATCGTTCTTCTAGCCCTTTCTGGTATAGCTGCTTCTTGGCAGTGAATAGCTTCAGCCCCCCTTTTTTGAAGAGTGTTAGTCCTAGACTATTTGTGGGTCTAGCAATCCTATGTTTGCTCTAGGTAACCGTCTATCTGGTGCGGTGGTTCTATGGAGGTGCAAGAGGAGTGGTCGAATTGTTGGAATAGGAGCCGGATGTTCAGGCATAATTGGCTGCTTCTTTCCACCTTCTGGATTTAGCCGGAGGACATTGTGGTGATCCTTGGTGTAGGTGTAGTGTACGGTGAGTTGACGGGCTGAAACCATTTCCTTAATGGCGGAGAAAAATGGCAAAACCTTTCTATTACGGTGGGCAGGCAGTTATTGAGGGAGTGATGATGCGGGGCAGGGAGAATGTGGCCATATCCGTGCGTGGTCCCGACGGGAGACTAAACACTGCGAAGCAGCCGTTACCTAAGATATTTAAAGGGCGCCTCAGACAAGTACCTCTAGTAAGAGGTGTCATCATCCTTATCGAGACCTTGGTTTTGGGCACTCAGGCCCTACTTCGCTCCGCTCAGATCGCTTCAGCAGAGGAGAACGAGAGAATACCTGCCAGCCTTTTGTGGGGGACCGTAGCCGCTAGCATTGCCTTTGCTGTAGCCCTTTTCTTCGTCGCTCCTGTCCTCACCACCAGCTACCTGGTCGATCCTTACATCAGTTCCGCATTTGCAAGCAACCTGGTTGAGGGCTGCATCCGCATCGGCATTTTCGTTGCCTACCTTATGCTCATAGGGCTAATACCCGGTATAAAAAGGGTCTTTTCGTACCACGGAGCCGAGCACAAGGTAGTTAATGCCTACGAAGCTGGCAGCCCCTTGGAAGTGGAGGCGATTAAGAATTATTCTACTGCCCAGGCTCGCTGTGGCACTGGATTTATCTTCATTGTTCTAATCCTCGCTATCTTCATCTTCGCCTTGCTTGGTCATCCGCCACTATGGTTGAGAATCCTGTCTCGCATAGTCCTCCTTCCAGTCATTGCTGCTCTTAGCTACGAAATCATGAGATTTGGAGCAAGCCATGCCAAGAACGCCGTAATCCGAATTCTTCTTGTACCAGGACTGGCA
>CAYVSN010000197.1:0-2644 GCA_964453875.1 uncultured Dehalococcoidales bacterium | reverse complement strand
GCAGGAAAACAGGCGGGGGATTCCAGAGACACAGGGAAAGGCTTAGCCGAACTCAAAGAATTCCATGTCCGCCAGGGCGGATTTGACAGTTTCACGAACATCGTCATGGGGGCTGCTTAACAACTGATGCAGGGCCTGCCTGGCTTCAGGCTCGTCTACCTTTTCCAGACTCCTGCACGCTGCCTGACGAACTTGTCCATCCTCATCGTGGGCCAAATGGAAAAGGTGAGGAACTGTTTCCTCCACACCCAATTCACCACATGCTTCAGCCACCTCGTACCTTATTTCAGCCTCAGCATTATCCATTTCCTTCACAAGAATGGGTAGCCATGCCAAATCACAATTACGCCCCATAGCATATAAGGCGCTAGCTTTAAGCTCAATGTTATCACTGTGGTAAGCCTCTTCGATAAGCTCCTTCACCCGAGGTGTTGGGAAGAAACCAATCGCCTCCAAAGCTCGGCGCCTAACTTCAAGAGATTCAGCTTTGTCTTCCACCGCAGCTAACAAAGCAGAGTACACTTCCCTCGCTTGATCTGAAGGAAGCTTCCCTAGCTCAGCCAGCAAAGCAAATTCACTCAGGACAGTGGCCGCAGCCGCTCTGGTTTTGTCGAACTGATCCTCCTTGAACAACGTAATCAGCGGTGAAATAATGGAACTATCCTCCTCTCCCTCCAAACCAAGAACCGCCTGGAGCCTAACTTCCTCATCACTGTCTTCAAGACAGGCGAGAAATACGTTGCTGAAATCGAGGCGAAGGTTATCTTCGCTGAGATCAACAAGGTGAGCTGTAATTTGGCGCCGACGTTCCGTTTTGACATTCGCCCAGGCTTGCTTAAACGAACTTAGTTCCTCTTTTGTCAAATCAGATAGCTGCGCCAGTTCAGAATCAATTAGCTCCCTATTCGGATCAAATACCTGTCTTACTTGCTCCTCAAAGGAGAGCTCATTCTTCCTCTTCTTCTTCTTCCTCTTGATCGTCTTCACCTCTTTCCCAGATGGGTTCGGTAAAATGCTCAATGAATTCGGCTGCCGCCTGCTTTGCCAACCTATCCATCTGCCTTTCTGATTGCGCGGCTAACTCCCTGAGCTCAGCAAGGTCGATTTCAATTCCGAGCATCCTGCTCAAAACCTCAAGCACAGCTAGAGAAGCCTTGGGATTCGGTATTTGGACAGCATACGTTGGCACTTCTCCTAACAAGCAAATACCTTCAATGCCTCGCTCCCTAGCTGCTCCTAAGAACAACCCGTTCAATCCAGCGATATGAAGATCACCTTTAAGAACAATGTCGAACCTTTCCAGAGTCTCGCTCAGTTCACTATTCGTGGCTGCTCCCCAGACCTTCAACTCGTCCGTATGGTGAATTCTTGCTACAGCGGCAGCACAGCTATATACCCTTTGCACCTTCAACCTCTCTGCCACATCCAGAATGCACTGGGCTAACTCATATCCCTTCGAGCTGGGCTGTTCCTCGCCAATAAACAACAATAGGCCATTTCCAGAAACAGCATCCTGCCAATAGTAGAATTCACTCCGAGGAAAGCGAGGAGCTTCAACTATGTTGTCTTTTACTATAATCCCCGTTGGCTCAAAGAAGTAAGTAGGCTCAATTTCCCCGATTTCCTCAGCATTCAACTTTCGTCTCAAGTAGTCCGCAGCTATCAGAGAGACGTTGCCAATGCCAGGCCAAGAAGCAAACAGAAAGCAAGTCGCAGGATGCGGTTCCTTATAAAGCCTTATTACATCTTTCATTGGGTATCATCTCCTCTTCTCTTTGCTCAGAGTTACAATCCTTTAACTGCCACTGATAAGCTAGGACAATACAAGCAAGGAGTCCGCAAAATGCCACCAACCCATCTGGCCTCCCTGCCTATGCCCAAAAGCTTTCCCAAAACTTGAAATGTATTTCCAGCAACCATGGTATCCTTCACCCGCCCCACTATTTCCCCATTCTCCACTTTGTAGCCAAGCAAAACGTTTCCACCAAAGTCGCCCGATAAAAGATTACCTTGGTCAGCACCTATCACTTGCTCAACAACTAAGCCTTCCTTCATACTCTTCACCATATCCTGAAAAGAGACATCTCCTTCACCTATAACAAGGGAGCTTATACCGGGCCTGGGCAAGCTATTGCCAGTTCGCCTCCCACTGCCAGTGCTACAAGTATGAGCTAAGGCTGCCGTTTTGAGATCATAAAGGAAATTTGATACCACTCCATTGCTGATGAGTGGTAACTTCTGACTGGGTACCCCCTCATCATCACAAGGCCCGCTAGCTACCTGATAGGGCAAGGTGGCATCATCCCAACAACAAAGCCGTTCATCAAAAACTGCTTTCCCCAGCTTGTCCTTTAGCGGCGTGGTTCCTTCGAACACCATCTTGCCGTTGAAAGCCAGGGCCAAAGGTAGTAGCAAAACACTCTCCACACCTATAGGAGTAAGAATCACGGGCAATGACCCGGGGGATACGGTTGCTCTCCCTTTGGCCAACTCTAGCTGCCTAATAACCCTACTAGCCAGAATATCAACGTTGAGTATGGGATTACAGGAGCTTTCACTATCCCCAACAAAAAGCATATCGCTGTCACGAATAACTACTCCCTCTACGTTCAAGTGAAACAGACTCTTATCATAGCTTGTTTCC
>CAYVSN010000196.1:0-2683 GCA_964453875.1 uncultured Dehalococcoidales bacterium | reverse complement strand
AAGAATCTGGATGAGATATTCAAACAGGGATATAAGGCTATCTTCCTCGGCACTGGCGCTCAGATAAGCCAGAAAATGGGGATCCCCGGTGAGGAGACTGCCGGGGTGATCCATGCCCTCGACTTCCTGAAGCAGGTGAATTCTAGTGAGAAGGCCTCCCGGGGGGGGCGAGTAGCGGTTATCGGTGGCGGCAATGCTGCTATTGATGCTGCCAGGGTGGCTTTGCGCCTTGGAGCTAAGGAGGTTACTATTGTCTATCGCCGCTCCCGGGTTGAAATGCCTGCTGAGGCGACTGAGATCGAGGAGGCAGAGCGTGAGAGACTGAAGATCCACATCTTGGCAGTCCCAGTGAGGGTTCTGTCCAGGGATGGCCGACTGAGCGGTATAGAGTGCATTCGGATGGAGTTAGGTGAGCCCGACGCCAGCGGCCGCCGACGCCCAATACCTATCACCGGCTCTGAATTCACAATCGATGTCGATAATGTGATCATCGCTATTGGTCAGGCAGTGGATAAAACAGCCCTTCCTAAGGAACTTGACTACACTAGCTGGGGATGCCCCTCTGTCAACCAGATTACCCTTGAAACAAACATCAGTGGCGTTTTCGCCGGGGGTGATGTGGTTTCGGGTCCAGCCGACGTTATTGCCGCTATTGCCGCCGGTAAAGAGGCAGCAATTTCCATTGACCGCTATCTCAGAGGGGTTGACCTAAGCGAGGGGAGGCCGAAGGCAATTGAGAGGGTTGAGGAGGTGTCAAAGAAAGGGGTTGAGAGAAAGACGAGGCCTGCCACCTCCCGGCTTGATCTTGGGAAACGGGTTGGCTCCTTTGCTGAGACTGAGCTCGGTTTTGATGAAAAAGCGGCTATCGAGGAGGCCCAGCGTTGCTTGAACTGCGCTGTATGCTCGGAGTGCATGGAGTGTGTGAAGCTTTGTGAAGCCAAGGCGATTGATCAGGAAATGAAAGAAGAGTTTGTCGAGGTCGAGGCCGGCTCTATCATCGTCGCCACCGGCTACGATGCCTTCGCCCCCAGCAGCATTTCTCGATATGGCTATGGTAAATATGATAACGTTTTCACCGCTCTTCAGATGGAGAGGATGATCAACGCTTCAGGGCCAACCGGGGGCAAGATTACATTGAAGGACGGCTCAGAACCGAAGACTATTGGCATTGTTCACTGTGTGGGCAGTCGTGACGAGAACCACCACGAGTATTGCTCACAGGTGTGTTGTATGTATTCAATGAAATTCGGCCACTTGGTAAGAGAGCATGTTCCTGGAGCTAAAGTCTATGAATTCTATATTGACCTCAGGGCTGTGGGCAAGGCTTTCGAGGAGTTCTATAACCGCGTCCTAGATGAAGGGACCATCTTTGTTCGGGGTCGCCCTAGCGAACTGATCGCGGAGAATGGCAGACTGGTTGTCCAAGTTGAAGATACCCTGGCTGATTGCGAGCGCCGTGTCCCTGTAGATATGGTGGTATTGAGCATAGCTCTTGAGCCAAGGTTGGATGCAGAGGAAGTTGCTAGGCGGTTCTCCTTGAGCCGAAGCGCCGATGGCTTCTTCTTGGAGAAGCACCCCAAGCTCGATCCAGTGGCTACAATGAGTGATGGTATTTTTGTGGCAGGGGGCTGTCAGTCACCCAAGGACATTCCTCAAAGCGTAGCTCAAGCTTCAGCGGCGGCGGCCCGAGTCTTGGCCATGATCAGCAAGGGCGTGGTCGAGCTTGAAGCCATCACCTCAGTCATCGATGAAGAGCTCTGTGCCGGTTGCAAGACTTGCACCCTCCTTTGCGACTATAGTGCAATCTCTTTCGATGAAGGGAAGAAGGTGTCTCGCATAAATGAAGCCTTATGCAAAGGCTGTGGCACCTGCGCCGCAGCCTGCCCCAGTGGCGCTATTACCGCTAAGCACTTTTCTAGCGAGCAGATCATGGCAGAGATCGAAGGGATTCTTATATGAGCCCCTGAGCCCTCTTTCTTCCTTCGTGGAGGCAGGTTACTCATTGAGTAGCTTGCCTCCCTTTTTGGTATCTATTACTTATATGTCTAGCTACATTGGGAAAGCCATATTTCGGGGGATTTGTATTTACCTTTCATTCAAAGCTATAACAACGGCATATGGACTCTCAGTTATGACCCTATAGTCCAAGATTAGGGTGCTGAAAGATTGTCGCAGCCCAAGCTGGTGTCTCGGCACTTAACCTAACACGGGTGGCGACAGACTCCAAGTGCACACAATGACGATTTGTTCAATCTGCTTGGTTCGAATCTCGTACGGTGGAGCTGAGGGGACGATAGACAGAACCTTTAGCCTGGCCTTTAACCTTTCCACCTAGCCCGTGTCACCGTAATTATAGCAGTGAAGTGCAGCTGGTGCAACCGCTGGAAAGGCAATAGTGGGGATCAGCCATGCTTCCATAGTGTAAGCCAACAAAGCGATGGATTGTGCCCCACGCAACTGAGATCCTATTGGCTTGTTTGGCTTCCAGCATCGCTTGCATTGCTCCTCCTTCTAGCAACAAAATATTTGGGGCTAGCCTCCCATATCTTGCCCCTCAGAAGGTAGCAAGTGCAAGCCACTTTACATTCCTGGGTCGTGAGCGGACTGCTCATGAAGGGTTTTACTCAATAGGCCCCCGTCACGCTTGCGTAAATTTTCTTGACAATACAGCCAAATATGGTGT
>CAYVSN010000195.1:0-2717 GCA_964453875.1 uncultured Dehalococcoidales bacterium | reverse complement strand
ATCTCATAATAGGAAACGGTGAGAATGCTGCTGGCGGTCTGGGGCTGACTCCGAGTACAGCACAGGAGCTTTTTGATTCTGGCATCGACGTAATTACTTCAGGCAATCATATCTGGGCGCATAAGGAGATCATAGCTTATCTGGATGCTAGCTTGCCTCTCCTTCGGCCATTGAACTACTCACCTGTAACTCCGGGTCGTGGCTATCTTTTCAAAAACAATGTCCTGATAGTCAGCCTCGTAGGGCGTGTTTTCATAGGCAATTTCGATTGTCCCTTTCGAGCCATGGATCAGTTGTTGGCTGAACTCAGGGACAGACCAAATATTGCGGTTGTTGATTTCCATGCTGAGGCAACCTCGGAAAAAGTTGCAATGGGTAGGTACCTTGATGGTCGTGTTAGTGCCGTTCTTGGCACGCATACCCATGTAGGCACTATTGACGCCCGGATATTGCCCGGAGGCACTGCGTATGTCACTGATATAGGTATGGTTGGGCCTATGGATTCAGTGATTGGTGATGACATGGATTCTGTGATCAATCGTTTTCTCACTCAAATACCTGCTCGCCTATCTGTAGGGAAGGGTAAAGTCGTCTTCGATGCCATCTTGGTGGAAGTCAACGAGGAAAGCGGTAGGGCGGTGAACATTGAGCGCATTCAAAGAACCGCAGATTAGGCAGCAAAGTCAATCTCCACTTGCATAGCCGTCTCTTCTCTCAGACCTCGCAGTGTATGTGTGCTGCGTCCGGCGAATTACAGGCATGCTTGATTCATGTGATATTGTGGCAAAGTGAATTTCGGTCTCTATGCACTTGAAACAGTGATAGGGGAGTTAGGCTGCGCCGCTAGAAGACATCCTCTTTCTTACGCTTTCCATGACCTTTGCCATTGTTTCCCCCGCTTTGCGTCTAATGACCACCGCGGCATAGCGATCGAGTGGGGTGGGGACGAGATTGATAATGGCCAAAGTGGCCCCTGCATCTTTGGCATACATTGGCATATTGGCAGCGGGATAGACGACTAGCGACGAGCCAATGACAAGAAAAAGGTCGCAGTTCTGCGATCGGATAGTGGCATCCATCAGTGTCTCTTCTGGTAGCGCCTCGCCAAAGAAAACAGCGTCTGGTTTCAGGATGCCATAGCAATAGAGACATTGTGGGATTTCGGTTCCTTCCTGTATCATTTGCAACAGTTCTTTCATCGGGAAGCGCCTATGGCAGCTTAAGCACACTGCCCACCGCATGTTACCATGGAGTTCTAATACCTTATAATCAGGGACTCCTGCTTCTTGGTGGAGGTTGTCCACGTTTTGAGTGATGACGCAATCTAGCTTGCCCAAGCTATTCAGTTCAGCAATTGCGTAGTGGGCGGCATTTGGCTTGGCTTCGGTTGTAAGGCCGCCTTCGGTGAGCATCTTCCATTGTTTTCTGCGGGCGTCTGAACTGCTGAGAAATCTCTGAATGGTGAATTCGTCCGGATCATATTTGCTCCAGATACCTCCAGGGCTGCGAAAATCTGGTATCCCTGATTCCGTGCCTACTCCGGCGCCGGTGAATACTACGGTCTTTTTCGCCGCCACAATCAAATCAGCTAATAGCTCCATCTCCATATCTATAGTATGACCTTGATTACTCTAGCTATGCCACTCAAGTCGGGAATTGATCTGGTGTTGGCTTGCGGGAAATGGCTATTTATTAGTGATCGTACCGCTTCAGCCTGCCCTTGGCCCATTTCTAGAAGCAAGCAACCGCGAGGGTAAACCCTCCCTGGAAGCTGGTCCAAGAGGCAGCGTATCTTAGCTAGCCCATCTTCGCCACCAGCTAAAGCTGTCATTGGCTCAAAGCGTACTATTTCGTGACTTAACGTCTTTAGGTCGCGGCTTCTAACATAGGGAAGGTTAGCAACTACCATATCCACTCGCCCAGGCAACGGCTCAAGCAAATTGCCGCAAAGAAGGGTGACCCGCCCATCAACCTTGTGGCGCTGGCAATTCGTTCTAGCTACCCAGAGTGCCGAAGCTGATATGTCTGTGGCGTATATCACAGCTTGAGGCAAAGCCAAAGCGAGGCTCACTGCGATAGCTCCGCTGCCAGTGCCAATATCAGCTATAGCAAGTTGCCTCCCCAATGGGAAATTCTGGTGAGCGAACTCAATCGCTTCTTCCACTAGCAGCTCTGTCTCCGGTCGGGGAATGAGCACGTGTTGGTTGACATAGAAGTCAATGCCATAGAATTCGCAGCATTCCAAGATGTAAGCCAGTGGCTCCAGGTGGAGGCGACGTGGAACAAGATGCTGCAATTCTCTCGTTTCTGCAGGACTTAGCACTCTTTCTGGCTCGCTGTGTAGCTCTGCTTTTGATACCCGTAGGACATGGCATAGCAACAATTCAGCTTCAAGGAAGGCATCCTCAATATTTGCCGTGGAGAGCTTGTGCTTAGCCAGATATAGTGCCTGATCTACCGTCATGAAAAGGCTGCTTCTACCTGCTCAGCTTGCTCCGTAACAAGCAAAGCCTCGATAATCTCATCAAGATCGCCACCCAAAATCCTGGTCAAGTTGTGGAAGGTTGAGTTGATGCGGTGATCAGTAACGCGATCTTGGGGGAAATTATATGTGCGTATTTTCTCGGCTCTTTCGCCAGTGCCCACTTGGGTTCGTCGTTGTCTGTCTATCTCTTCGGATTGCTTGTGCTGCTCGATGTCGAATAGCCTAGCCCTGA
>CAYVSN010000194.1:0-2731 GCA_964453875.1 uncultured Dehalococcoidales bacterium | reverse complement strand
TGGGCGTCGGTATCTACGACGGCGAACCGTCTCGCAGTGAAGCGGTTTCGCAGTTCAGCGATAGCCACAGCGGTACCATTAAAGTAGCAGCCCCCACCGAAGAAATTGCTCCCCGCATGGTGGTCCCCGTAGCCGGTGAAGGCAAAGGCGTTATCTATCTCGCCGCTCCATATCCTGATCGCTGCCGCCACCGTCCCCGCCACGGAAAAGAGTGCCCCATCAAAAGCTGCGCTCCTTCTCACCCGCTCCACCATATCTGGGGCGTGGACCTGATAGAGGGCCTGTACCGGAAGGGGCTCAAGGTCGAAGGAGGAGGGAGGCTTCGACGGGTAGAAGGCATCATAGAGGAAGACGTTGTCCTTGTCCAGGATTCCTTCCAGCGCCTGAGGAAAGTCTTGAAGCCTCTCCCCATCCTGATAGTGAAAGAAGATGCCAGTCCGTTTCATGAGCATCGTAGGCAGAAAAATTGCAAAGCATTGTCTGTGGTTACTTCAGCAATTTGAGCTTCGCTCACGCCTTTTAGTCTTGCCACGCCTCTTAAAGCCCTTACAATATGAACAGGTCTCGATTCATACTCAAATTCAGTTGCCCTTCCATATACCACCGGGGAATCCGTTTCAAGAAGCAATCTTTCCAACGGAGTTTTCTTTACCGCTCTTCTGTGTTCTTCATGATATTCGACAGCTAGGGTTGCGGAAATAAAATAGCCCTGCATAACTATGTCCCTTAATACGCTCGAAGTTCCCGTATACCAATGAAACGCCGCTTTTTCAAGTTGCGCTTCTTCAACTAGGGTTAAGGAGTCTCGCCACGCATACCTGGAATGGAGCATCACTGGCTTGTTATGTGTTTTTGCCATTTTCAAAAGCTGCTTAAGCACATACTTTTGCACATCCTTTTCCGCTATCGCCCTTATCCTCTTATCGTAGTCTAGTCCTATTTCACCTATCCCTACTGCTTGATCTATATGAGCCTCAACAAATTGTAAATTACGATCTACCTCTGAACCTCTTAGATTCCAGGGATGCAAGCCTAATGCGGGATAGACGAAGTCCTTATACACCTGGGCAAAATCCAAGGCTTTTACATTGGATTCATAATCAGAGCCAACTCCTATTATCGCTATTAGATTAGCTGACTTAGCCTCGTTAATGGCCTGTTCAATGTTCTTTATTTCTTCTAAATGGGCATGGGTGTCAATTAGCCTATACACCACCTTTCCACCTGCGAAATTATCCTCTTCACATCCTCAGGGGAAATCTTGCACTTGCGAGCAATTTCCTCATATCCAACCCGCTCTCCAGTCTTAAACCCCTTGTGCCAGAGATAAATATCCTGTTCCTCTTCACTAATGCCCTTTTCATCTAGCCTTATTAGAGGCTCAAGCTCTTCTACTGTGGCCAATACTCTGATAATACTAGGCTCATCCTTAATTGCCTGAGCATAGTCCAATTTGGCTTCTTCTGCCTCCCCTTTTCTCTCATGGGCAAGCGCCCGATTGTAGAATGCTCTGCTATTATTAGGGTAGAGCGCTATTGCCTCAGAGTAATGCTTTATCGCTTCATCAAGCTCATCCCTTTCCAGGCACCTGTTCCCCTTTACATAAAGGGTTATAGCATCAATGCAGCGGTCAGGTAGTCCCCTCAGATCCTGTATTCCACTGAGTTCCTCTCTGTCTATATCTTTGGGCCTTCCGTTAACCAAGGCTCCTATTCGCCGATGGCTTATATCTCCAGAACCATACCACGCATCTATAAAGCGATAAGTTCCACTAGCAAGGTTCAAAAGATTCACATGATGTGGAACACAACGTCCAGCATTATCTATCAGAACCTCCACAATCCCCAACTCTAAGCCGAATCCAGGAGCGAGGGCAAAGAATAGCTTGGCATAGCCCAGACAATCGGCACGCCTGGTAGACAGCACCTCATCCAATTCAAAGGCGCGCCCGCGCTTAACATTGCTGCGCATGAGGCAATAGAGCCAATCTGAAATTGCTACTTGTATCCTGCTCCTATCTTCTGGATCACGATCTTGAGCAAGCCTTTAGCTGATAAGAAGTCTAGTCGTCTCAAGATCGAGCTTTGGGATGGCAGCAGCCCCCGATTCGGTGGGCAACTCCGGTATATGCCAATAGGCTAAAGCCGCTGTCAATGATTCCTGGGACACCCCTTGTTCCTTTCCTGCTTAGTACTTTACCGAAATCTAGCGAGAATGCCCCGCAGCTTGCTACGGGGATGAATCGCAGGGGGAGAGGTAACCAGTGTCTTTAGCCACTGCAAAGCGAATTGGGGCGATGAAGATGCGAGAATTCGCGCCATAGATACCCCACAGCTTGCTGTGGGGAGATTCATTGACTTGAGGTGACCTTATCTAAATCCTCTAAGTGTCCATTAATCTTAGACCCTAAACTGTAACATTTTCGCTGACGATTTACAGCTCAAGTTAGCAACTTTCCCCCGTCGACAACGAGGGTTTCCCCTGTCACGAAGCTAGAGGCATCAGACGCTAGATAAATCATGGCCCCCACTATCTCATCGGGCTGACCTATGCGCCCCACTGGCGTCCTCTTTATCGTCTCTTCTTCGAACACTGGGTTAGATGCAAAAGCTTGGTCGCCAAGGCGGGTATGTGTGTGTCCAGGCGCTATAGCGTTGACCCTGATATTATATCGAGCCCATTCCAGAGCCATAACCTTAGTTGCCGCCATAACGCCAGCCTTGCTGATGCC
>CAYVSN010000193.1:0-2795 GCA_964453875.1 uncultured Dehalococcoidales bacterium | reverse complement strand
GGCTGCTTTGAAAGAAGGAAATCCTTGGGGCGAAATAATCTACCTCGAGCCCGGCATCAATAAGTGCTTGCACATAGGCTATGCCGTTGGCCAGTGTAAAGGCGATCTCTTGAGCGGCGGTAGAACCTGCCTCGCGTATATGATATCCGCTGACACTGATGCTGTTCCACCGAGGAACCTCTTCGCGACAGTAAGAAATTATGTCGGTGGTCAACCTCATTGAGGGACGGGGTGGGAAGATGTAAGTGCCTCGGGCGATGTATTCCTTGAGTATGTCATTCTGGACGGTGCCATTGAGGTCAGCCGGCGCTACTCCTTGTTTCTTGCCTACAGCTATGTACATGGCGAGAATAGGGGCACAAGTTGAGTTTATGGTCATTGACGTGCTCACCTTGTCCAGAGGGATACCCTCAAAGAGGATTTCCATGTCTCTGAGAGTCTCTATAGCTACACCAACTTTGCCTATCTCACCTCTAGCCAGGGGGTGATCTGAATCGTATCCAATCTGTGTGGGCAAGTGGAAAGCAACGCTCAAACCTGTTTGTCCTTGGTCTAGAAGGTAGTGGTAGCGCTGGTTAGTGTCTTCAGCCGTGCCAAAGCCGCTGTACTCCCGCATAGTCCACACCCTACCCCTGTACATACTAGGCTGGACGCCTCGAGTAAAGGGATATTCGCCAGGATAAGCCAAGTCTCTAGCATAATCGAAATCCTCTAAGTCTTCTGGTGCATAGAGTGTGTCGAGTTCTACCCCCGACATGGTATCAAATTTGTCCTTTCGTTCTGGAGCACGCTTCAATGTCGCAGCTAAGGTAGTGTCGCGCCATTCTTGTTTGTTCTTGCTCGCCATACTCCCTCCCTTAAAAAGTTAAGTATTCCTCTGGTGTCGCGGCAGCTTCACGCAATACAGCGCTCGTCTCCTCTGAACCAATACTCAGCAGTTTCGCATCAGTCTTGCTTAGCTTGCCATGATTGCTATCACCCGTTGATGCTTCCCAAATCTAAACGGAGCATTCTAGCATATATTTCTTGCCTTCACAATTACTAGTGCTTAGACGCTCTTGACTAATTTGCGTAGGGCGGGGAAAGCTTCCTCTGACCACGCAGGGTATTCAGGGACAGCCCCTCTTCGGTCTATTCGGGAAGAAGCAAATAAGCAGCATAAGCCATATCCAATGTCGCAAAATAGCTGTTGGCTGTGGCTATGCCTGGGCCAAGTAAGTTAGCCTCCATTAACCAGTGGCACGGCCGTTGTGTGATATCTTGCGTTATGCGGTTGCCTCTCTCTAGTCATGGTCGTAGTGACGGCAAGGGCGATGTTAAGTTCGCTGGGGAGAACAACTTTTCCCTGGGTCGCCTCCGCAGCACTACCGGGGAGCAGTTGCTGTACAAGCGAGTAGGCATTGCCATTAGGAGGCGGGCTGTCAGCAATGCCTAACGCCTCAGGCTAGGAAGTTGCCATTTTATGAAAGCTTGGTCACTTTTCAGCTTTGGGTGGGTTAGACTGTGGACTACTTCTACTCATGAATGCAGTGAACATATCTATGGGTAACGGAAACAATATGGTGTTGGTTCTTTCTGTAGCAATAGTAGCCAAGGTTTGCATGTAGCGAAGCTGTAGAGCCGCGGGCTCAGTGGATATGATTTGGGCAGCCTGAGCCAGTTTCTCCGCTGCCTGGAATTCGCCCTCAGCGTGGACAACTTTCCCTCGCCTCTCCCTCTCAGCCTCAGCCTGGGCTGCCATGGCTCGTTGCATTGGTTGCGGCAATTCCACGTCCTTAACCTCTACCATGCTCACCTTTATCCCCCAGGGGTTGGTGCCTTCATCAACAACCACTTGTATCTTTTCATTGAGTCTATCTCGGTGAGCCAGTAGCTCGTCTAATTCAGATTGCCCCACAACATTTCTTAAGGTAGTGGCAGCAAGCAGCGAGGTCGCTTTGATGTAATCGAGCACCTTCAGAATCGCATCTGCGGCGTCAACTACGCGGAAGTAAATTACGGCGTCAACCGTGACGGTAACATTGTCCACAGTCATGCATTCCTGCTGCGGTACATCCATGGTGATTACACGAAGGTCAATCTTCCTCATACGCTCGATAAAAGGGATAATGATGACAAGGCCTGGACCTCTGAGGCCAACCCATCTACCCAGGCGGAAAACCCCTCCTCTTTCATACTCTTGAACGATTTTTATGGCCGCCGCAAGAAGCATTATTACCACTATCGCGATGATAAAATAAAGGATCCAGCTCATTCCCCCTCCTTTTCTTCAGATTTTTTGGTTACCCACAATTTCAATCCTTCTACTCTGGTTATTATCACCTCCTCTCCAGGTTCTATTTTGTTACCTTTGGCAATGGCTGTCCACAGCTCGCCCTCGGCCAAAACGGTGCCTTTAGGGTTGAGAGCTGTTTGCGCCACAGCTTCCTTTCCTATCATTTCCTCTGTGCCGGTAGCAAGTTTTCGCCTTTGATTCTTAACAACAGCGTAGATAACAAAACCGATGAAGGCAACGCCGCATACTATAGCTACGATGATGAGGGGTGTTAGTTCCATTATTCCTATCTTCCTATTTTTTTGATCTTTTTGCCACCCACAATCTCAATTCCTCTACTCTGGTTATTGTCACCTCCTCACCCGGCGCTATTCTATCGTTTTCAGCTACCGCCGTCCATAGCTCGCCTTGAGCTAGAACTGTGCCCATGGGATCCAGTGGTGTCTTGGCTATGGCTGTTGTCCCAATCATTCCTTCAGCACCGGTGGCCTTACGCCTTCGCTGGCCCCGAACGATAGCG
>CAYVSN010000192.1:0-2834 GCA_964453875.1 uncultured Dehalococcoidales bacterium | reverse complement strand
AATCGCCAGTGCAGCTCAGCTTCTTTTAGCATTGCACCGAATGCACTTTTGTTGCAGCGATTGCACAATCTGGACTATTGTTCAATCAACAGCTATATGCTACAAAATGAGGTAAAGCCAACGACGGCTCAGGCGCTGACCTGCCGTCGGCTAGGTGGAGGAGACCGAGGTACTTTTTAGCCTTGCCTTTTGCCTATCGAGGCAGAAGGCAAAGCTACATTGCTAAACCCCTTGACCTGCGGCGCAGGACATTTCAACAATTCCCGATGGGTCGCCTAAAAAATCCTGCCATCAAGCTCTAGACGAGGTGGGACGTTCAAAGGTAAACATCGCCACGTGCTGTCCCTCGGTTCTAACTGGCAGCTATCTCGGCAAAAGACGGAGGAAAGTGTCTTCCTCCAGATACAGACTTTATGCCGGCTATGAGTTCTGAACTTGCAGCCCTCTTAGGAATAAAGCCGTATGCTCCTGCATTCTTGGCAACAAGCACATTCTCATCCTCCTCATATTGCGTCAGAATTAAAACCTTTGTCTGAGGGCATTTCCTGCTTATTCGCTTTGTCGCTTCTAGCCCGCTCATCACAGGCATAACTATATCCATCAACACCACGTTTGGCAAAAGCCGGAGCACCTTCTCAACCGCTTCTTTCCCATTAATAGCCTCACCTACTACCTCCATGTCCTTTTGCAGCATAAGAACGGCACATATTCCATCCCTGACCATAGTATGGTCATCTGCCACCAGCACTTTTATCTTCTTAGTCGCTTCTTTCAACAGGCTTTGGATGCGAGGCACCAGTGAAGCTGGTCCGATCGGCTTGGTCACATAGTCCTCGGCCTCGAGCTGTATCCCTTCAAATCTTCTCCATCCCTTAATAGGCTGTTCCTCAGGCCGGGCATCAATCACCAAGAGCGGCAGGTCCTTATATCCGGGATGCTGTTTTAGCCACTTGTGAAATGAGAATGCTTGCCCAGCAGGAGCTATCGTGCCCAGAACAACAATATCGGGCTTTTCTCTCATCCTCTCCTGACCTTGCGCCTTGCTAATGGCCGTGATCACCTGATAAGACTTGGCTTCCAAAGTCACCCGGAAAGCTTCTGCAAAATCGCGCTCGTCATCTATGATTAGGATCTTGTTTCCCATCTAACTTTCCCTCCTGGTATTAGTTAGCCGCTTGATCTACAGCAATGCTTTACTGAAGCGCCGTATCAGGAATGCCTATCCACCAGTCGAGCTGCCTCCAAGATATCTGGAACCACTTCTTCCTTGCCTATGGCCATGATGTGAACCCCATCACAAATGGATTCTTTTTTCAGGGTGGCAATCATCCGTCCGGCAATCTCAATACCTTTCTTGAGTGCTTCACCTTTAGGTGCGCTGGCCAGTTCGTCAATTAATTCCTGGGGAACAAAGATACCGGGTACATTCGTAGTCATATGCTTAGCCATCCTCGCTGATACCAGTAGCACTATTCCCGCCAGCACTTTTACTGGGAATTGACGGGCATATTCCATAAACCGCTTAAAATTATCTAAGTCATAAATCGCTTGAGTTTGAAAAAACTCGGCTCCCGCCTCGACTTTCTTTTCAAACTTAATAAGCTGGGGTTCTATTGGTTGTGCCTCAGGGGTAACTATAGCTCCGGCACAGAACTCAACTGCTCCATCCAGGTCATTTCCTCCCAGGTCTTTCCCACCTTCCAGTTGCCGAATAGTCCGTAGTAGTTGGACTGAATCAAGCTCGAAGACGTCTTGTGCCTGCTTGTGATCGCCAACCACCACCGCATCGCCGGTAAGGCAGAGAACATTCCTTATCCCTCTAGCATAAGCCAGCAGAAGATCAGCCTGAAGGGCTATTTGGTTGCGGTCACGACAGGTCATCTGCAGTATAGGTTCACCGCCTTGCTCCTTGATGAAAAGGCAACCACCAAGTGAGGGAAAGCGCATCACCGAGCTTTGATGGTCAGTGACGTTAATGGCATCCACCTTGTTCTTGAGGATGTCAATATGGTGGCACATCTTCACGATATTAGTCCCCTTGGGAGGACCAATCTCGCTGGTGATCACGAATTTACCCGAATTGAGGGTCTCTCTGAAGCTTTGTATCATAGTTCTCCCCCCGCTCACAAGATGATGGTCGCTCTGGGCCTAGGTACCACCTGAGAATTCTTAATCGGCTGGTACTTCCGCATCAAATCAAGTCGGCCCTGATCTTTCAAGCGCTGATAGATTAGAGTCCAGGCACAATCCTTGTCCTTATCCACTTCACACTTGCCATTGTTGGTTCCGCCGCAGGGCCCGTTAAGTAGATGCTTATGGCAGGCGGTAATAGGACAGATACCGGCAGTCAAGCCAAGAACACAGTGGCCACACTGGGCACAGACCTCGTGGAAACTGCCAGGACTATCTTCCAGACCTATGAACAGAGTATCCAGGGCTGGAATGGTAGGTTTGTCAATATACGAGCCCACCCGGTGAACCCCTAGGGCACAGGCCATCACCAGGATGCAGTTTGCATTCTGAATCACTCCGTTGTTTTCTCTCAGGGTAGCTTCGGTCATCTCATCGCAGGCGGTGGGGATCACTATCCAGCCGGTGACCAACTTACCCATATCTTGGAGACGGTTCTTCATATCCAGAACCTCTTCTCTGCCCCCAGTCTTGATCAAGGTGGCGCAGGTGCCGCAGCCGATGATGTATACTCTACCCAACCCATCCAGTTGTTCCTTAATCTCATCAATAGGCTTTTGCTTTGTAATGGATTTCATCCTTGACCCCCTATGTATACTATCTTTCTAGGTCACACCTCAAGCAACGCCTTGCTTCCTCTTTTG
>CAYVSN010000191.1:0-2843 GCA_964453875.1 uncultured Dehalococcoidales bacterium | reverse complement strand
TTTTTGCCACCTCTGCTAGCCTTTGTTCTTGCGACGTGAATTCAGATTGTGCTTTGCTTAGACCTTCGTCTTTGTCTAATTGCTCACCAATATCGCTTATGAGCTCTTGGTGCCTGTGAAGTTCTAGATCAAGTTGCTGCAGCCTATAAAGTTGGCCCGGCAAGCCCATGTCGCGACTTATTGTAGTGACCGATCGAAGTTCTGTCAAAGAGGATGCTTCTGTGTCGAAAGACCCGGACCCGATTTGGCGGTCCCACTTCGATTTCAAACGTAGTTGAGAACTACAACTTGCGTGCCCGACGGTAAGGACGATTCAGTAACTGAAAGCCTGTCTCTTGGCTCTGCCTCTCGAATACCCATTTCCCTGAGGAACTTATCCACAGGTTCCAGGCTTCTGGCTATCACATCTGTTTTGTAGTGCATTGGAACAACTATATGGGGGTTTAGTTCTTTTACGGTTTCCACTGCTGTACTTATAGGTAGAGTGGACACTTCCCCCACAGGCAGGAATAGAATATCGATAACGCCCAGTTCATCTACCATTTCTGGCCTCAAGGGATGTCCCAAGTCGCCCAGATGGCACAAAGCCAGGCCATCCATTTCCATATTGTAAACCGTGTTTTTGCCTCTTGTTTTTCCCCTTTCATTGTCATGAAAGGTAGCAATTCCAGTGATGAATACGCCTCCTATTTCACATTCCCCGGGGATCTTTATCAGCTTAGGGTTATTGGCCACGCCCTCAACGTAGCTATGGCCAGGGTGCAGGTGGCTTAGAGTCACTATGTCTGCTTTAGGTTCGCCCAAAGAGTAGCCCAGATCGGGATAGTAGGGATCAGTTATGATAGTCTTTTCTTTTCCCTTGATAACAAAGCAAGAATGTCCTAGCCAGCTAATTTCCATAATTCAATAAATATATCCCTTTTTCTTGGCTCTGTCCATTTCTGTTTTGTCTTTGGCGACTGGAAATGGGCTGACGGAACCTACCTGTGCTTTGCTCTTTCCTGGCCATCACCGCCGTCCACGGGGGCTACAAGGAGCGTCATCTCCTCTATGCCAACAACAACAACATCTTGACCCTTGTCTATAACCAAACCTGGTGATGATGCCTGCCATAGTTCGCTGCCAACTTTGACGTAACCTCTCGGTGCAAGCAGCGTCATCGCTGTGCATTTGCGACCAACCATAGCTTCTGACGCCATCATCGGCTTTTTCTCCAGCGCCCGCTTGCCGAGTCTATAAGTCGCATAAGAATATGCCCCTAGGGCAATCATCACGAAGACAAGAGCCCAAAGGGGGATATTTATTCCAAGCCTTGGTAGCAGCCTGAGCACAACTGCCACCAGAACTGCCTCTTCAAGGACGGTGCTTACCACAGCAAGCGCTGTGTATCTTCTCAACTCCATTTGCTTCGCTAACGGGGCCGAGAGTCACATTCCACCCCCGGAGCATCACACCTGTGTAAGAGAAGATGCCACTGGGCCATCAAATTTTTCTCAAGCCGTTGGCGAGAATTAGTCCCTCCCGACCTTCAAAGCGGCCAGTGCCGCAAACTAGTTCACACAGAGCTGAAGCGAGATGGTGTGGGATAGTTACCGCCTTTTCGCATCCATGTCCCGGCTCCAGCAATCACGCCATAAGGAATGCCAAAAAAGCTATCCTACCTGCGAAAACATCCTGGCCTTAAGCCACGCAACTCCCCTCCCTTTGTCATAGCTATTATAACACCACGCAACAGGACTATTTCAGCGCTAATAACACGACCAGGGCGTGCAACTAGGCGACATCGTAGCCGGGGAAACATTCGCTGACGGCGGCAAGGTTGACGGAATGGCCAAAATCGGTTAACCTCAAGACGAATGAGGTTAACGCGGTGAAAAGGGAGATACTAAGGGCTCTTCGTGAGAGCGGAGACTGCGTCTCCGGTGAGAGTCTGAGCAGGGAGCTTGGCACCTCGAGGGTTTCCATCTGGAAACACATCCATAGCCTAGAAGAAGATGGCTATACGGTAGAAGCATCGCCCAGGGGATACCGCTTACTTTCCTCACCAGATTTACTGATCCCTTATGAGTTTCCCGGACTGGAGCAGAGAATTCAGTACTTTCGAGAAATTGGCTCTACGATGGACCCAGCAAGAAAACTAGCAGAAGGAGGAGTAGAACAAGGGACAATTGTAGTTGCTGAGTCTCAATCTCGTGGAAGAGGGAGGTTGAGCAAGGAGTGGCTCTCTCCAGAGGGCGGGATTTATTTCACCGTCATCTTAAGGCCCAAAATAAGTCCAGTATATGCGCCAAGGATAAATCTGATGGCTTCGGTTGCAGTGGCAACCACTATTAGAAGGCTTTTTGGTTTGAAGGCTGAGTTGAAATGGCCCAACGACGTTTTAGTCGAGGGGAAGAAGGTGTGCGGCATATTGGCTGAAATGAATGCAGAAGTGGATGCCGTGAATTTCATTAATCTGGGGATCGGCATAAATGCAAATACCGATATCTCCCAACATGAGGAGAAAGCAAGTTCACTCAAGGAGCAACTGGGCAAAGAAGTCTCCAGGAAGGAATTCTTCAGAGCGGTAATAACGGAATTGAAGGAGCAGCAAGCTCTACTAAATAAAGCAGACTTGGTTGAAGAGTGGAAAACCCTCTCTGCCACCTTAAATAGGGACGTGAGAATACTGGCGCCAGGTGAGGAAATAATAGGACAAGCTGTAGACATCGACAGCAGCGGGGCACTAATAATACGAGGCAAAGACGGCTCCTTAAGAACTGCCATCGCTGGAGACTGCATCCACCTAAGGTAGAACACCTCGAAGTTAAGATGCTCCAACTGCTCATAATCATCGCTTATTT
>CAYVSN010000190.1:0-2871 GCA_964453875.1 uncultured Dehalococcoidales bacterium | reverse complement strand
AAACAAGACCTCATCAGGTTCATTGAGGAGACAAAGATCGAGATGGTCAACTTTCGATACGTGGGAGGAGATGGCAGGCTCAAGACCCTCAATTTTGTAATAACCGCCAAAGCTCAACTCGACCGACTACTCTCAGTGGGGGAAAGAGTAGACGGCTCCAATCTACTCCCTTATATCGATGCTGCCTCAAGTGACCTATATGTTATTCCCCGGTATAAGACTGCCTATGTAAACCCGTTCTCTCCTGTTCCCACGGTAGATATACTCTGCTCTTACTACACAAATGAAGGGATTCAGCTAGCAAGCTCGCCAGAGAATATTGTTAGAAAGGCCCATGAGGTGTTGAAGAGGAACACAGCGCTGACTCTCGAGGCTATGGGAGAGTTGGAGTATTACGTTTCATACCATGGACAGAATTTCTACCCCACTGTAGCTCAGAAGGGCTATCAGGAGTCTTCCCCGTTTTCTAAATGGGAGGAACTCAGATGTGAGGCCATGCAAGCTATTGCTCAGGCAGGAGGAAGAATAAAGTATGGGCATCAAGAAGTAGGCCATATTCGCGAAGAAGACCAGGAAATGGAACAGCATGAGATTGAGTTCCTTCCTGTGCCTGTAGAAGATGCGGCCGATCAAATTGTCATTGCCAGATGGATATTGAGGATGATCGGATATAAGCACGGGGTAACGATCAGCTTTGCCCCCAAGATTTCAGTGGGGCATGCCGGTAGCGGTCTTCACATTCATACAAGATTGGTCAAGAACGGGAAGAACATGATGATTGAGGGAAATGGACTGAGCAATATGGCGAGAAAGACTATTGCTGGCTATCTAAGTCTGGCTCCCTCCCTGACCGCCTTTGGCAATACTGTACCCCTTTCGTTCCTGAGACTGGTCCCCAATCAGGAAGCGCCGACAGATATATGCTGGGGCGATAGAACCCGAATGGCATTAGTGAGGGTTCCCCTGGGGTGGTTAAACGTTAAGGACATGCTCAGAGATGCTAACCCACAGGCAAGCGAGGAGTCTCCGGAGTTCTCTGACAGCCAGACGGTAGAATTTCGCTGTCCCGATGGTTCCGCCAACATTCATCTCTTGCTCGCCGGGCTCGCTGTGGCCGCTCGACATGGTTTGGAGATGGAAGATGCGCTGCAATTGGCTAATGAACTGCACGTGGACGTGGACCCCCGTTCCCATAGGCACAAGAGGATTCAGGAGAGACTGCCTTCACTACCCACATCATGCTGGGAATCAGCAGAAAATCTTCTGGAAGACCGCAAAATCTATGAGCGGGACGCTGTCTTTCCTCCCGTGGTAATTGATGGGTTGGTGGAGACGCTGAGGAGTTACAACGATAAGGATTTCAGTGAGAGACTGTACGGTAAGGGAGATGAGATCAGAGAGCTGGTCAAAGAATACCTTCATTGTTCATAACATTGCAGATCTTCGCCACGCAACATCCCCCAACTCCTCTACTGGTGCCCCTGAGGCTCCACCACGATCAGCCACAATGATCGGGAGTATTCCAAGGGAACATATGCTGAGCTACGGATTGCTCAAGTGTGTGAGGCAGAAAACGGTATCGGAGCTTTGTGGAAAGGCTCAACTCGAAACTCTGATTGGAGAGTCAACGCCTTAGAGTAGCACCTAGTTCCCGATGTAACCTATCAAGCATTTCTTCTTGGGTTTTGTTCACTTCCTCATCAGTTAAGGTACGGTCAGGTGATTGACAGACAACTCTTACAGCAAATGATTTTTTGCCTTCGGGTATTTGCTCACCGGTATACAGGTCGAAGAGAGTGACTTCTCTCACTAGGGGAAAGCTTTGGATTATTTCTTTTGTCTTCTGATACGCTATTCCTTCATCCACCACCAGAGCGACGTCCCTGGTGACTGAAGGGAATCTGCAAATAGGTTGATACCTTTTTGCCTCAGCAGCTTTGTCTAATAGCCTCTCCAGGTCAATTTCAATAAGACAAACGGCACCACGGAGTTCAAACGCTTGCGCTACCTTGGGATGCAAATCGCCTACAACACCTACCTTGTCATCCTCCATGACCACACTAGCCACCCTTCCTGGGAATAGACTCTCATCGTCACTGCCTTCGAAGGTTGCTTCTAGCCCTAGTTGAGTCACTAGGTTTTCCAACACGCCTTTGGCATCAAAGAAATCGAGCGCCTGGTTATCATCATGCCAAGATAGTCCTGCTCTTGAGCCACTGAGCACAGCACAAAGCATCTCTCTCTCGTCAGGTAGCTCCTTCCCCCTAGGCACGAATATCTTACCAATTTCAAATAATCTTATGCCGGCCTCTTCTTCCTTTTGGTTGTGGGACAAAGTGCTTAGCAATCCAGCACGCAGAGTAGTACGCAAGTATTCCTGTTCGACAGTCATAGGATTAGCCACCTTCAGAGGCATGACCTCCAACTCGAGTGCTGGAGAGAGCTTTTGCAGCTTTTCCAAGCTAGTCAGAGAATAAGTTAGTATTTCTTGAAAACCATAGCCCGCCAATATATTCGTCAGCCTTTGCTTGAAGTCAAGCACTGGTGTTGGTTCTTGCGCCGGCAAAGGAGAACTAAGCCTAGTAACGGGAACCTTGTCATAACCGATGATGCGGACAACCTCTTCCACAAGGTCAGCGGCACAGTTAACGTCGCTGCGCCAATAAGGGGCAACAACCAAGATTTGCGAAGGTGCGCTAGTGGCCTCGCATTCAAAGCCCAGAAGCTTCAATACGCCAGTTATCCGGTCAACACTCACTTCCAAACCCGAAAGCCGTTTTACCTCCTCGGCGGAAAGAAGAATAGACTTTGATTCCGCCTTCCCAGGGTAGACATCAACTACACCTTTGGCCGCTGTGCCGCCAGCTAGCT
>CAYVSN010000189.1:0-2875 GCA_964453875.1 uncultured Dehalococcoidales bacterium | reverse complement strand
CTGTGACAGTGGAGCCATCCACCTGGATCCCTTCCAGATTCCACTCCTTTATTGGCGTGGCCGTGGGCGTTGGTGTCGCTTGCCCTCCACCGCCCCCACAGGCCATCGTTGCCACCAGCAGCGTGGCCAAAAGTGAGAATACAATGACTTTCTTGCCTTTCACTAGACCCCTTCTGTGACCTTCACTCAAGCAGGTAAGGTCTTCGGTTCTTCATCGAGGCGAAGCTTATGCTTCGCAAGCAGGTCCCTCTTTCGAGGGAACAGTCTAGAATGATTATGTGACAGGTGTTTCGAGAAATCGTAAGCGAATTGGGTGTGTGGGCAGTGTACACGAAGCTCTGCCGCTTGTCAACCTGAAGGCATAAGAGTACCCGCTGCAAATCCGCCCGGTTGGGCCTCATCCAGCATGCTTTGCGTTAGCGCCGCTGGAAGCAGGGGGGGACGCCGGGCCTTTGAGACGAACTACTTTTTGAGGCTCGCAATAAAGTCGTCCAGGGTCATGGCAGCCAAGGTCATGGTCTGAAGCGTGCCTCTTGAGCCCAATTCCACAGCCACCCTGACCACCACTTCATTGTTCGTAGCCTCAAGGATGTTCACGAAATCGAACTGCCCCAGGAGAGCATATTGAGCCAGGATTTTCACCCCCATGGCTTCGACTTCTTTGTTGACCTCTCTTATCCTCTCCGGGTTCTGCTTTACGGTTTTCCTCCCCTCATCCGTCAAACTGGTTAGCATAACATATGTAGCCATCGGCTGCACCTCCTTCGAACTTCCACCTAGCCACCGGCGTCCCTGGCTGAATGTTAGCTCAGCCGTCAGTAAGCGGTCAAGCCTGGGCCTCAAAAGGGGCTAGGCCCTGTCCGACGAAAAAAGGATGGCCAAGAAACTCTAGGGCAGGGCGCTGGAGCAGGGGGTTGCCGGCGCTCCCCAGAAATGGCCTTAACCGCATCATAATAGCGATTTTCCTTAGCCAAATGAAATTAGGAGAGTTTAGGCTCAGAGAACAAACGCTGGGCATTGGTGGAGTTGCGACGTCGCAATTGCTGAGAGAAGTACTAGCACCTCCTACGAGTGTAGATGTAAGGCACTATCAGAATCAGGCTGAGCACCCCGACTATCATGGCGAGGTCCGCAACATTGGTAGCTATTGGCCCAATCCTGATAAAGTCCGTTACCACCCCTTGAACTGCAGCCTCGCCAATGTTGGAGAGCGCGCCCCCCACTATCAGGCTCAGGGGCACCACTAGTAGTAGCCAATGGTTGCCGAGCTTGCGTACCACGAGTGAGGCCCATAGAGCGGTAAGTATGGCAAGCGGCCCAAAGACCGCCGCAGGTGGTGCAATATGGATATCCATTAAGCTCAAAGGCGACTCTATCTTCTCTACAGCCGCCATCTTAGTGAACTGGTCAGCCAGTGAAACTACCAGCGTGCAGCTAGCGAAGCACGCCACCTTGAACGTGTTGTAGAATGCGCCATTGTCAGTTGACATAAATCCTAGCCGACGTGATGAGTACTGTGAGCTGAAACAAATCGTTGTTCCATCCCCTGTCCGGGAACATGGCAAGTGGAATCAGGATTGACTTAGTACTAACCTCCAATGATGGCTCCCGCGTCAAGTCGCGACTTTCGCCTTTTGAGACCATGCTAGACGCGTTTTTCATCGGCTCAGTCCAAACCTCCCCTTCATAAGCAACAGGACCTTCAGGGCGAATTGGCAGGTTAATGTAGTACTTTGGTACTATCGTGCTCTGGCAGCAAGATAGCAGAGTTGGTGACCGTTGTCAAGCCTTTAGGGGCATTCAGCCAAGCTGAGCTGATACAATCATACTATGTAATGTCTTTTTGTCTTATTTTATCCGTAATTGGCTCATGGATAACCTTCCGCAACGCCACTCTGAGGATGAGGATATCGCTGAGGTGAGAAGGTCAGCCTATTTGAACGTGACCGGAGCAGGAAAGAGCTACTTTATTTCTGACGCACTAGGAAGAGGCGAGAGGGTTGTCCGGATTGCTAAGCCCTACCACCTTGCTCCAAACTCGGACTGCAGGGCGTCTCTCAGAAGTTGTGACGAATAAAAAACTGGCAAAAAGGGGGCGCGGGTGTCGAAGCTAACGAAGCTTTAAGAATAATAAGAAGTATAAGTAGAAATTGATATATTAGGCATATCTACTCTGCCCCTTCTAAGGGAGGGATATATAAATATACACAGGGTTCCGCTTCCTAACGAGGCGCTTCCAAGCACGGAGAAGATAAACGCGTTTGCGACGTCGCAATACCGGCAGATTGGCCCCCTATTTGGTGCAGACGCGGCGCTCAAGAAGGAGACAGGCAAGCCCCAGAAATGGCTTTAAGCGCATCATAAGGCCGATTTTTCGTAGCTAAATGGGATGAGGATAGCGAAGGGAAGTTCAATCGTACTCTGTAATTGCATCGTAGCGACAAGAGGGCGGCCAAGCGTATCTCACTTGACCGCCCTCCACGGACAGGGGCTTCAGTTGCCCCTAAGGTCTACTAGTACCAACCTTTTCCAACTCACGCTCACATTGCCCCCTGTTTGATTCGTTTTCATAATGCTTCAAAGCGGCACGGTAATACTCCCTTTGCTTAGGGTTCAATGTAAGAAGCATTAAGACTATTGCTGTGACAATTTTGTCTTGCAGTTCATTTCTTGTCATTTCAAATGCCTCGGTTATCCTCAGACAATACCCCTCTAATGTAATTCTGGACACCGATGTGGACTATGCAAGCTCCTTGTGGCTCAAATTGGTGCTACTTTTGGCTCAGATTTGTTCCGAATCAGTGACAAAGCCTGGGGGCACTAATTAGGGGAGGGATTCTGTGGTTAGGCAGAGGCAAGATTGACATGGGGAATA
>CAYVSN010000188.1:0-2884 GCA_964453875.1 uncultured Dehalococcoidales bacterium | reverse complement strand
TCACCAGTCATGACTGCGCTGACATTGTTTTCCTTGGCTAGCTTGAGGGCAAAGTATATTGAAAGGTCATTAGGTAAGGCAAGGTCAAAGCTTTTCAATATCCCAATGACTTCAGGGAGTGCCCCAAATCCGTCATTGGAAGTGAACTCCATTTTCTTATGTTCTATTCCTAGAAGTCTCGATACCTTCTCTGAATAGTGGAGGTCGGGTGCTCGAGAACCTTTCAGAGCCACTGTAAAGCCTATCTTTGGCTTTGCTATGAAGGCCAACACGCTTGTGTCAAGTCCTCCCGAGAGAAGTATCGCATCAGCCCTGTTCCTTTCAACAGCCTCCCCAAGTTTGTTCCTCAACTGTTCACAGATATCCATGTGCCTTATTGTAATGTCTTTGAGACCGGCTGGCTAGCCTCTTGCCAAGTTTCGAGAATAGGTTGAACACTCCGACGCAAAGTATCTTGAGAGACGTAGGTGCTTTGAGTGAGTTGGGTAGAACTGGTCTATTGGCTTAGGGCGCAAGTTGGGCGCCTACGGGCGATGTATATCAAAATCCTTTCGGTGCTATAATTGTGAGACTTTGGGGAGGATCAGGAAGATAACTGCATTGGTCCGAGTGTGGAGGAGCGCCCCCGTATTTCGCCGTGTATGTACTATAGAAGATTAGGCACATAATTTGAAAACTCTGGTCCTAGGCATAGGAAATCCAATCCTGGGGGATGATGGTGTTGGTTTTCACGTTATTCAAGGATTGTTACAGCACGTCGGTAATGGAACTGCAGATATAGATATAAGGGAGGCCAGCATAGGTGGTTTGAGTGTACTGGATGTCATCGTAGGATACGACAAGGTGGTCTTGGTGGATGCAATCAAGACCGATTGTGGAGAAGCAGGGCAAGTATACAAGCTCAGGCCGGAGGATTTCACCAACACTGTGCATCTTACTACATCGGCACATGACACAAACCTTGCTACTGCAATAAAGATCGGCAATGAATTTGCGAGAGAGCAAATGCCCAAGGAGATAGTGATCTTCGCCATAGAGGTTGAAGAGGTGACCAAGTTCACCGAAAACATGACGGAAACGGTAAGGAAAGCCGTTCCGGAAGTTGTAAACCTTGTTTTGCGGGAGATTGGACTGAGGTAAGCGGTGGTTGGTCAATCCTTTCTATCTCGCTCTAGCTGAAAATCAGGGGACCCCAGCCCTCCAGATCAAGGGACGTTTGTTGGCCTAGGGAGATAAGGGAGCTTCCCAGCACAAGCAGGGCTGCTTGAGCTGCAACATTCATTTCAGCAAATTGATTATTATGTTCACGACAATGGTGAGCAAAGCGCTAATTGCAAGGCAAGTCACTATGGGAAAGAAAAACTGGAGATTTCCCTTTTGAAAGAATATGTCGCCAGGAAGCTTTCCCAAGAAGGGAATTCGCTGCCAGAAGACTAATAGCAGGCCAGAGAAGACCAGAAAAGTCCCACCCAAAATCAAGACCTTGCCTATACCTTGAAGCCCCATATCACTCAACAGGAATCTGAGAATCCCGTATCTCGTTCGGATGACCCAAAGCTGGTTTATTGTAACACATATTCACGCTGCCATTGCCAGCCTTAGCGAGTCCAAGGGTGGAGTAACCAGAGAGAGCACGGGTCCTGGGACTGGAAGATGGCACGGGAATGTTATAGAATGCAGGCTGCTCCATCATAACGCATGAAAACCCTTGCCCCGCGTCTTTAGGGACGGCACAGGGTGGTGTTAAGTATACGTGAAGGAGAGCTCTATGATGGGTGGGATTGTCTCTTACGGCGCATATATTCCTCTCTGGAGGCTCAGTCGGGATGCTATAGCTGAATCCTGGGCAAGAGCTTCTGTTGGAGGGGAAAGGAGTGTAGCTAACAACGACGAGGACAGCGTGACGATGGCTGTCGAGGCTGTGGTTGATTGTCTTAACGACATCCCCCGAGAAAGCGTAGATGGTTTGTACTTTGCCTCCACCTCTTCACCCTTCAAGGAGAAGGAATGCTCGACCTTGGTAGCTACAGCGGCGGATTTGAAATCTGAGATTATTACCGCTGATTATGGAAATAGCCTAAGGGCGGGGACTGCGGCATTGAGAGCAGCATTGGATGCTGTCAAAAGTGGTTCGGCAAGAACTCTACTGGTGACTGCGTCTGATTGTCGCCTAGGTTATCCTCGCTCAGATTATGAGCAAAGCTTTGGAGATGCCGCCGCGGCGTTCCTAATCAGCGAGACCCCAAAGCCCTCTGTAATCGTAGAAGGGAGTTATTCTATTTCTAATGAGCTGTATGATGTGTGGAGGTTAGATAAAGATACATATGTCCACTCCTGGGAAGACCGCTTTATCATAGAGCATGGCTATACTGAGAATATGCAGAAAGCAATCTCAGGATTGATGAGAAATTGTGGTGTCTCAGTGAAAGATATTGGCAAAGCTATACTCTATGCGCCCACCGTTAGAGCTCAACAAGGACTTGCTCGCAGGTTAGGCTTCGACCCAAAGACACAACTCCAAGACCTGTTATTAGGGGATGTTGGCGTCTCGGGCTGCGCCCACTCCTTGCTGATGCTCGTAGCCGCTTTGGAGGAGGCTAAGCCAGGCGATAGGCTTTTGTTAGCAAGTTATGGTAATGGTAGCGACGCCTTCCTTCTTCGAGTGACGGACGAAATAGAGAGAACAAAGAATGGGAGGCGGGGGGTGAAGGGCTTCGTGAACTCAAAGGCGCCACTTCCTAGCTATACCAGGTACCTCAGCTACAGAGGATTATTGGAGTCCCTGCCTAGCGAACCCTTCCGCACCTTCCCCGCAGCAACTACCAGTTGGAGGGAGCGTAACTGGACTATTCGTTTCCATACCAGCAAATGTAAGAATTGTGGT
>CAYVSN010000187.1:0-2889 GCA_964453875.1 uncultured Dehalococcoidales bacterium | reverse complement strand
AAGCGGATAATCGGTGCCAAAGAGTATTTTGTTGCTGCCAATAATGTCAGTCACTCGCGTGAAGATCTGAGGTCGGTAAAGGAAAATGCTGGCCGCAGTATCGAAGAAGACGTTAGTTAGCGCTTCAGCTACTTCAGGCATCAAAGCATAGAAGGGCAAGCCACCACCCCAGTGGGCACAAACGATGTTTAGATTAGGGAAGCTCAGTACGAAGGAATAGAGGATATCGGGAGTAATACTTCCCTTGCCAATATATAAATGCCCCAGAGGCTCAGAGGAATGGGTCAAGAAGATAAGATCGTGTCTGAGCGCTACATCAACCAAGGATTTCATCGTATCGCCTGCGAGGTCAAACCCCTGCATATCAGACCTCATTTCGCCGATTCCTCTGGCTCCTGCTTTGGCGCAGCGCTCCAGCTCAATTATGGCAGCATCACCGGCATTGGGTTGAATGCCACAAAAGCCAATAAGCCTTTTGGGATAGCGCGCCACCGAGTCCAGGATGTAATCGTTGGTTTCGACGCAAAGCTCGTGGCTTACCCAGCCTATATTGAGGGCGACGGATAAATCAACCTCTGCCTCATCCATGCTGGCGATTAGTTCTTCAGCCGTTGCCAGTTTCGCTTTTGGTTCGGAATAGAGCAACGAGAAGCAAGGGTCACGCCTAACATATTCCTCACGCTGCTCTTTTACCCAGGGGGGAAATATGTGGGTATGAAAATCGATGATCACTGAAAGATTATACCTGAGTTTGCTTATGACCTCAATTGAAGCCAGGCCGCAAAAACCTGGAAATATCACATAATCACGTAGACATAGGTCATATTGGTAGTCTACAATTTAAACGCAACAAATGCCAGATCATGCCGAAATATCCTCCGGAGTTGCTCCACAAATCAACAAATCAGACTTATCTGTGGCAGAACTTAAGGAAATAGCCAAGAATCTGCGCCGCCATGTAATCAGAATGATAGCCGCGGCGGGTAGTGGTCATCCTGGCGGTTCTCTATCAGCAACTGACATCATCACGGCACTCTATTTCAAGGTCTTGCACCATGACCCACAAAACCCACAGTGGCTAGATCGCGACCGATTCATATTGAGCAAGGGGCATGCGGCCCCGATCCTATACGCTGCCCTTGCTGAAAGTGGTTATTTCCCTGTGGAGGAACTGCTCACATTAAGGAAGTTGGATAGCCGCCTTCAAGGCCACACTGATAGGAACCTCACCCCTGGGGTGGAAATGTCGGCCGGCGCTTTAGGACAAGGCTTATCCTTTGGTGTTGGCGTTGCCTTGGTCGCCAGACTGGACCGTCGCCATTATCGTGTATATGTTCTCCTAAGCGATGGGGAGTGTGATGAGGGGCAAACTTGGGAAGCAGCTTTGTCGGCCGCCCATTTCAAACTGGATAATCTAGTAGCCATCGTTGACTGCAATCGTCTGCAGCTCAGTGGCTGGACTCAGGACATTATGAACCTCGAGCCTTTCGCCCAGAAGTGGCAAGCTTTCGGTTGGCGCACTATCGAAATAGACGGCCATGACTTCAATCAAATTCTAGCTGCCTTGCAGGAATCTCAAAACACAAAAGCCGAGCCAACTATCATTATTGCCCATACCACCAAAGGCAAAGGGGTCAGCTTCATGGAGAACAACGTAGCATTCCATGGTAAAGCTCCTACCCCGGAAGAAGTGGAGAAAGCGCTAAAGGAGCTAGAATAGCATTGTCATTGCGAAGGCTTTTACTGTCATTGCGAGCGAAGCGAAGGATCAGGTGAAATCATGGCTGGAATATCCACCCGCGAAAGCTACGGAAAGACACTGGTAGAGCTGGGCAAGGACAATCCCAATATTATCGTCCTGGATGCGGATTTGTCACCCTCAACGATGACCCAGTTCTTTGCAAGGGAGTTTCCTGATCGCTTCTTCGATTGCGGCTTGGAAGAGCAGAATATGATAGGCATAGCCGCGGGCTTAGCTGCTTCGGGCAAGACTGTTTTTGCCAGCACTTTTGCTGTGTTCGCCTCCTGTCGCTGCTTTGATCAAGTGAGGATGTGCCTTTCACAGATGGGGTTAAATGTCAAGGTTGTGGCTACTCACGGTGGCATCAGTGTGGGCGAAGATGGCACCTCTCATCAAGCCATTGAGGATTTGGCCCTGTACTGTGCTCTCCCCGGCTTTGCTGTTATTGTTCCTGCCGATGCCATTGAGACTGCTGAGGCAGTGAGAGTCGCGGCAAGCACTTATGGGCCTTTCTATATCAGGTTAGGCCGTCCCATAACACCGCTTGTCTATCCTGGGGGCTATCGCTTTACCTTGGGCAAGGGGGTGACTATGAGACAGGGCGGAGATGCTGCCATTATGGCTATGGGCATTATGGTAGCTAGGGCTTTGGAGGCATCAGATAGCTTGGCAAGGCAAGGGATAGACTGCCAAGTAATTAACATGCATACTCTGAAGCCTCTGGATGAAGAAGCCGTAGTCAAAGCAGCCTCGGAGACGGGTGCTATTGTTGTCGCTGAAGAGCACTTGGCGCATGGCGGCTTAGGCAGCCGTGTTGCTCAGGTAGTAGCTAAAGAAAGGCCGGTGCCTATGGGATTCGTCAACCTTGGTGACAGATATGCCCTGTCAGGCAAAGCTGAGGAACTCCTTCAGAGATACGGCCTCACTGCGAAGGATATTGAGGAGGGGGTGAGGGCGGTGGTCAAAAGGAAGCAGCATACTTAAGCTAAGTCGTAAAGCTCACACGCCTCTTTCCCAGACGACTTGCGCCCCCGTTAATTTCCCGAGAGAACACCGTGCATGGTTCAGGCAATGCCACAATGTTCCTAGATGCTAGCTGTCTTGCCTCAAATAATCCATAAGCTCGCCAAAGCTTGGAGGAAATTCCG
>CAYVSN010000186.1:0-2954 GCA_964453875.1 uncultured Dehalococcoidales bacterium | reverse complement strand
TCCAAGTCCGAATTGCTTATCTTGCTGGCAAGTTGCCTTTTGAGCTGCCATCCTTGGTGGAGCATCTCGCCAAGCTCGTCAAAGGCCTCCCTCGTGATAGCCTCCTTCCCCAGGTAGGCAAGTTTGGTCATCTCCTTTAGAACTTCAACACGCTCAGCAATATTAGCCTTCTGCTCTGCTAGAATCTCGCCTGAGCGCCGCGTTCTTTTGGTGAAGAACAGCATCAATCTCTCACTAAGCTTTGTCTTCCCCTCCTTGCTCAGCAGCATCTTTTCGGCATTTATCCCTTGCTCATTGAAGGTGATAAACCTCATATTCCCATAGGCAGCTATGTATTGGTCTTGCCTTCCCATAGGTTTTCCTAAGATATCAACCTCTATTTGGCACGCCTGTCGGGCTAGGGTACTTGCTGTCTCGGCTTCACCCTTGTAGGCATAAAGGGACTGAAGAAGTCCCACGGTGATACTGCTTGAGGAGCCCAAACCGGTACCCTCTCTCACATCCACAAAGGTACTTATCTCGACCCCCTTTTCTACCCCTGCCATTTTCATTGCCTCCTTTACCAGCTCGTGCTCCAGATCATCCACGTTTTCCACAATTTCCTTCTTAGAGTAATTAACATATATCATATCATCGTATCTTTCCTTCATCACGACAAAAGCGTATTTGTCTATGGCAGTGCTGAGCACCGCCCCCCCGTGGTGAAGGTAGAAATCCTCAAAATCGGTGCCACCCCCGAGGAAGCTTACCCTGAGTGGTGTTTGGACTATGATCATTTCTCACCTCGCATGCAATAGGCCTGTCCGGGCAAATGGACTCACCATGTGGCTTCCCACCCCAGACGATTGCCTTCAGCTTTTACCTCTAGCAAGTTGTTAATTCCCGAGTTGCTTCTCATTTCCCAGCTTTTCGTTTTCCCCAGGGAACCTCTATCCGCACCCGACGCATAGTACGCCGCCGTCTTCACCGTTAGCAAGTCGCCTGCGAAAAAGCTCGCAGTCCAAATATAGAGTCTAGCTAGGCGCAAGTCAATAGCTTGAAGCTAGTGAAGCTTGGAATCCTTTCCGTTGCTATTGGGAGAAACGTCCAGAAGGCTTTTTCCTTTTACGTTTTATTGTGCTACGATGTGGTTATGCGGGTAGGTGCTTTCGAACTCAAGGAGCCTTTGCCAGATGTTCATGAGCCACATGTGTTAGCTATGTTGCGGCCCTGGATAGACGTAGGCGGTGTTGGTGGCCTGAGCTTTGCTTTGTTGGAGGACTACTTGCATGCTCACCGATGGGGAGAGCTGGCCAAACCAGGAACGTTCTTCGATTTTACCCGTTATCGCCCGGCTATCCGGCTTATAGAAGGTCAGCGCAAAGTAATTCTGCCGAATACAGTCATCAACTGTGCCAAGTCACCCGAGGGTAAGGACTTCCTTCTTTTCCACCTGTTGGAGCCACATATGTTAGGCGAGGTCTACGTTGACTCCATTCTGAAAGTGATGCGAAGTGTTGGCGTAAAAAGCTATTGTCTCGTTGGCAGCATGTACGACGCGGTTCCTCACACCAAGCCTTTAATAGTCACCGGGACGGCTTCCGGATTAGCGGGGGAGGGATTGCGTAAATCGGGTGTGCAGGCGAGCGACTATGAAGGGCCTACAACCATTGCCATCCTTATATCGGTAGAAGCACCCAAGTACGGTATTGAAGTCATGAGTCTAATAGTACATCTACCTCAATACACAGGATTCGAGGAAGACTATGCCGGGGTATTGCGTATACTGGAGATACTTTGTTCCTTGTATCGCCTTCCCATGAACCTTGAAGAAGCCAAGACCAAAGCTGAGAAGCAATACGGCCAACTCAGTTTGGCTATGGGGAGAGACCCTGGGGCTAAACGAATTGTCGAGGAGCTGGAGGCCCACTACGAAGCTCGGCTAAGTGAGGAAAGGAAAGAGGCTCCAAAACTTTCGCCCGAGATAGAGAAGTTTCTCCGCGAATTGAGCCATCGTTTGAACTCGAACTGAAGGGTTCATCTGGCTAAGCGCTAGCCTTGCCCCGGAAGCTTGATCAACTATGGGCTTTCACAAATGTCTCGATTGTCTGGAAATATTGATCTTGGCCCAGAGCAATCAGCGTGTTGTGGTCAGCGTTTGGAATTATGAGGATGGTCTTGTCCTCTGCTCCTGAATTCTGATAAAGCTCCTCTGCCTCCCGAACCGGTACAAGGTTATCATGCTCGCCGTGAATGATAAGGGTGGGCCTACGTATGGATCGCATCTTCAGTTTGCTGAGAAATGTGATTCTTTCATCTGAAATGGCTTCTATTTCCGAAGGCTCCAAATAGCCCCACAAACGACGAAAGTTATTGCCCCAACCGCTTTCGGTGATCAGACCGTTGATATTGTCGCCGTAATGAAAGGCAAGCTCAATGGCAGGCATGGACCCTAAGGATCGTCCCATCACGAAGAGAGTCTTGCGGTGCCCTTCGCTTTCGATTATCTTGCCGAACACTTTGAAAATAACATGAGCGTCGTTGACCATATTGGTGAAAGTAGGTGTGCCATCGCTCAAACCATATCCTCGATAGTCGGCTACAAACAGATTGATTCCCCTCTCGTTGTACAGTGGAGCGATACCATCATGATCCCCTGCTGTTTCCCCGTTGCCGTGGAAGTAAAGTAAGGAGGGATCTTCAGGGCTACTCTTGTAAAAGCGGCAGCTGATCCTAACTCCCTCCTCAACCTCGATCAGGTAGTTAACAATGTTGGGGGTCGAGAGGGGAGGGAATAGGTCTTCACGGGGATAGAATATGAGTTCCCATAGCGGCGACTGATCCAAAATGGAAAGGGCAGCTTCTTCAGACATAGTCATCTCGCCGCTTCACCTTTGATATTCTCGCTCAGCCTTCAGTCTAACACAATGCAAAGCAGGCCAATACATATGGACACTTGCCATCATTAAGACCTA
>CAYVSN010000185.1:0-2972 GCA_964453875.1 uncultured Dehalococcoidales bacterium | reverse complement strand
CAGTTCACATAGCAGGTACCAAGGGAAAGGGTAGCATAGCGGCTATGGTTGCTCAGGTTCTAACTGTCTCAAGCTACAAGACAGGGTTATATACCTCCCCTCATCTTCACAGCCTAAGGGAGCGCATCAGAGTGGATGGTAGCTTGATTTCGCAGCTTGATTTCGCCTCTTTGGTGGCAGCAGCTAAGCCTTATCTCGAATCAATGAATCATAGTCCGGTTTACAGGCAGCCAACTTTTTTCGAGGCACTAACTGCGCTAGCATTCGCCTATTTCGGGAGAGAGACGGTGGACTTCCAAGTATTGGAAACCGGCTTGGGTGGCAGGCTTGATGCTACCAATGTAGCTAACCCTGAGGTCTGTATTATCACACCCATTAGCCTGGACCACACTGAGGTTCTAGGCGATAGCTTGGAAAAGATAGCTTATGAGAAAGCTGGAATTATCAAGCCGGGCTGCATGGTGGTGGTTTCTCCTCAAGCAGAAGAGGCGAATTCAGTGATCCGAGACGTCTGCTGTGAAAAAGGGGCCGAGTTGGTTCAGGTAGCTGAGGAGCTTAGATGGCATAGAATAGCTGGTGATTTGTATCACCAATCGTTTGTGGTTGAGGACAAGACGGGCAGTCACTGTCTTACTATGCCATTGTTGGGTGATTACCAGATTGAGAACGGCGCTACTGCTGTAGCTGCCTTAAGAGTATTAGCTTCTTTAGGGTTTGGCATTTCAGATGCCGATATTGCCCAAGGTCTTGCCAGAGTCTACTGGCCCGGGAGGTTCCAAATTGTAAGTCGCCAGCCTACGGTATTGGTTGATGGAGCTCATAATGTGGCATCGGCTAAAAAGCTGGTGGAAAACATCAAAGGATATTTCCATTACAACAAGCTGTTTCTTATATTTGGGATATCTTGTGACAAAGATGTAGCGGGTGTAGTAAAAGAGTTAGCTTGGCTTTCCCCGCAAGTTGTCGCTACCCGTTCCTCGCACCCTCGAAGCGCCTCTCCTCTAACTGTAGCTCATGAGTTTGCTAAATGGGGCATTGAGCCAGAGACCGCTGAGAATATACCCCAAGCTCTATCCCAAACTCTATCCCTGGCTGATAGTGAGGATCTAATCTGTGTCACCGGCTCCTTATTCGTGGTGGCCGAGGCTTTGGAGTATGCTGCTAGACATGTGAGGGGCGTAGCTGAAATTGATTCAAATTATGACAGGAGGTGCATCCATGGCAGAGCAGATTGGCCGTAAGGTAGTAGGCACTATTATGGCAAAAAGGGTGAATGCAGTTGTAATCATAAACTAGGGGATAGATTTGAGCTTAGTATCCATAACGTCAACGGCCTCTGTGGCTTCTTCTATCATACCATCTTCCCCTATGTTTGCATGCTTCAATTCGGTGGGGGCTTCCCTGAGGAGTCGGGCGATCCTAACGTCGTTGAGTTGGATTGCCCCGATGTGGTCAATACTCTCCGGATTCAGTTGGTAAGGCAGAGCTAAGAGCCCCCCTGGGCAACATATCACCTAGCATTTGTTGAAGTGCCATGATATGGCTGCATATCCCCCATTGGGAGAAGAAATAGCAGTTGCAATGCCACTTCCCCTCGGCATAGCTTACCTTATGGTTATCATTCTCTCCACGAAAATCAGCCGCAAGACTTGAGAAGGTGACGCGGTCTGGTTCTTGAGCATACCTTTTGGCTTTTTCAACTTTCCCAATAAGGCTTGATCTCACTTTGGCCCCCCCTTCAACAATGCTGGCCAAAGTATATAACAAGGCTTAGGCAAAGTCTAGTCTTGGCATCTGATATTTGACCCTGACACAATGTTCCCCGCGCTTTGTATGTGCAAGCGAACCCTGATGAGGCAGCTCAGGCCCAGAGAGCTTTTGCTATTGCCAGGGCCAAGAGAGATGCGCTGATTTATGCTTACCCCCGTTCATAAAGCTTTCCACTTCTTCCCACTTGAACCGGCGGTCACCCCTTGGCCCCAGGCGATATGCATGAATCAGCCCCTTGTTGGCCCATTGCCTCACTGTGTTGGGATGAACATGGAGAAGACTAGCCACTTCTGTAGTGGTCAGCATCCCCGGATCTCTCAATTTCACCTTCATCCTTATCTCCTGCGTCTTTACACAACATCATTTAACTTAACTCAGGCTCCAAAACTTGTCTATCACCAAAAAGTCCTAGGGAAGTAGGACGTTTGTTCCTTCTTTAGAGGTAGGGGAACTTTGAGGTAATTTACTTAAGTCATGGGGCGGGGGAAAATGGCAATGGTCAAAATACTCAAGGTTGGGGGATCGACGAAGGGGACTTATGGTCGCTCGCTTGGGTTTCCTGAAACCAACAGTGGAACGAAGCGAGAAGTTGGTTTGGCTTTTGTTTTGGGGTTGAGTCGAGGCGGTTCAGGTGATGGTTCTGTTCCTCGGTGACTTCAACGACTTGCCATAGAGTATCTCGTTTGCCCTCAAGGTGAAATGGCCGGAGTTGAGCCTGGCGCACGCCGCTGAAGCAAGGGAAGAGGGCATAGAGATAGTACATCGGGAAGAACCAGATACAATTATGCTTGCTCTCGATTCGGTAGCTGTGTACTGCTTCGACCTTGAAGACGGACGTCAAAGTCATGACCCATGATGTGCCTGCAGGAGGAAGCAACAACCTCCTAGGCTGAAGCGTCGTTGGATTCATGCTGCTAGGTTTAATAAACTGAACTCTGGGTTGGCCTCAGCTTATCAACTGGATGATGTGAACCTGCGACCGGGGCCTCCGCATTCACGCTACTTTTGCAGGGGACGTTGTTTCCATACGAAGGTCTTGGGGGAGGGGATAAGTTTGTCCAATTAGATTCAGAGTCCTAAGCCTCACCCACATTCCTTGCCTTGGAACGTCAAACATTTCTGCCATCCCGTCCAAATCCTCAACCTCTGGCCACTTTTCCACTACCCACTGTCTAGGCATCAGGACACAGGTGCTGAAGTAG
>CAYVSN010000184.1:0-2975 GCA_964453875.1 uncultured Dehalococcoidales bacterium | reverse complement strand
GCCCGGCAGAGGATCGCCGCCAATGCCAACGCAAGTAGATTGCCCAATGCCTAGACTGGTAAGCTGAGCTACAACATCATAAGTGAGGGTGCCACTGCGAGACACCACACCCACACTCCCAAGAAGGTGAATTTCCCCAACCATGATCCCAGCCTTACATTTACCGGGAGAGATTACTCCGGGACAGTTGGGGCCAATGAGCCGGGTCGGTCTCCCTTCAAGATAGCTGTGCACCTTGACCATATCCGCGACTGGTATGCCCTCAGTGATACACACAACTAAAAGCATGCCAGCATCAATTGCCTCCAGGATGCCGTCGGCGGCAAAGGCGGGCGGCACAAACATGAGGCTAGCATTAGCTCCAGCATCAGCCATAGCGCTCTCCACTAAATTGAAGACAGGCACTCCTAGATGTTGAGTGCCTCCTTTCCCTGGCGTTACTCCAGCGACTACCTTTGTGCCATATTCGATGCATCTCTGGGCGTGAAAGCTGCCTTCTCCGCCGGTAATCCCTTGAACCAGAAGTCTTGTGTTTTCATCAATAAGTATGCTCATTTCGTTGCCCCTTTGGCGGCTTCAACTGCCTTGTAAGCACCATCATAGAAGTCCCTTGCCTCAATCAAGTCTATCCCAGATTCAGCTAGAATCCGTTTGCCCTCCTCGACATTCGTTCCCGCTAGTCTGACGACTACAGGAAAGGCGATATCCATTTGTTGATAGGCTTCGACGATACCTTTGGCAATAACATCCACCCTAGCCATGCCCCCAAATATGTTTATCAGAACGGCCTCGACTCTGGGGTCAGCCTTAAACATCTTGAAGGAATTGACTACACGGTCAGTGGTGTTAAGTGTGCCTATGTCGAGGAAATTTGCTGCGCTACCGCCACAATACTGTATGAGATCGTTGACCGCCATAGCCAGCCCGGCGCCATTAACCATGCAGCCTATGTTGCCATCCATCCTAACGTAATTGTTTATCCCCCATTCGCGGGCTTGGACTTCCAATCGGTCTTCTTGCTCTATATCACGGAGTTCTTCAATGTCCTTGTGCCGGAAAAGAGCATTATCATCAAAATTGACCTTAGCATCTAGAGCTAACAGCCTTCCGTCGACAGCAACAGCTAGAGGATTGATTTCAGCCAGAGAGCAGTCCTTGGCCATAAACAGTTCGTAAAGGCCTGCCATCAACTTCAGAGCCTCTCTGAATTGATCCCCGCTCAGATTCATGCCATAAGCTAGCTTGCGACCTTGGAAAGGTTCAAAGCCAATAGCAGGGTAGACATGAGCTCTGAATATTTTTTCAGGGGTCGCTTCAGCTAGTCGCTCGATTTCTACACCGCCGGCTTCGCTTGCCATCATGAGTGGCAGCTTAGTGGCGCTGTCAATAAGGACGCTGAGATAGAGCTCGCGCTCCACATTGCCTGCTTCCTCTACAAGAACCTTGCTTACCGGCACTCCTTCTGAACCAGTTTGATGGGTCACTAGCCTTGTTCCAATCAGCTCCCTTGCCGCGTTTTCCGCTTCTTCCGGAGTGTCGGCTAACTTTATGCCACCGGCTTTGCCCCTTCCGCCGGCGTAAACCTGAGCTTTAATCGCCACCTTACAGCCAAGCTCAGCAGCTACGCCTCTGGCCTCAGCCGGGGTGTAAGCTACTTTCCCTCGGGGAACAGGGATGCCGAATTGCGCCAAAAGCGCCTTTGCCTGATATTCATGAACCTTCACAATCCCTCCTTCGTGGTCCCAACGGAGGGGGTGGGATTCGAACCCACGTTCGCTTTTGGGCGAAAACGGTTTTCAAGACCGCCACCATAAGCCTCTCGGTCACCCCTCCGAAATCCTCAGAGTATAGCTGATAAATCAGCTATTGGTCAATTTGAGCTTGATAGCGGGGTGTCGTCCAGAGGGTTGGTTTTCTAGCAGTTGCTGGCACTAGGTTTTCGCTCAACTGCGTGTTGGGCCCGGGGTGGCGCCCCATCGTTTTTTCGCCTTCTAGCATGTTGAAAGGCAGCCTGCGCCAAAAAATGGCTTCTAGGCGCGCCAGAATGCGCAAAGCGCTGGGTTATGAGCCAAGGTTATGCTCAGACCCGCAAAACGTAAAACACGGCGCTTATCGAGGCTCTGCGGCGCTATGAGAAGGCTAGCCCTGTGTGATGAGAACTGCTATGCTGAAATGCGAACATTAGGCGCAGATTCCAGCCCTGATAACCCCACGGTGGCAACCTTTGTCTTGAGTCAGGGTGCTAGTTCTAAGCTATGGTTTCCCTTCAGGTCAGTTGACGATGTGCAAGGCGCATTTGGCTTGAATAAGCCTGACTTTGGGGGATGAGAGCGTCTTTGGCAGAGGCTGAGCAGGTGGCCACAAACCAACAAAGAAGTTGATAAGCAGCTTGCAGCCGAGCTGTCAGGGAAACAGAGAACGCTTGGTTCGTGAGTGTATGTTGAAGAGGCTCACCTCGCAGGTGATCTAGGGCTACACGGCAACTAGACACGACGAGATTGCCGCGTCGCTGACGCTCTTAGCAATGGATGTCCTTCTCACCATAGACCCCCGTCCCTGTCATTGTGAGCGAAGCGAAGCAATCTCAGGGGTGGTGCTGAAATTGATACGGTTACGCGACTCAGCGAATAAGGAGAATCCCCAGGCATTGATTGAGGAGATTGAATTACTGTATGATTGAGGCTTGCAGTGGCAACTTAGGTGTCCGTGAAGGGCAGTATCCGTGCAAACATGAAGGCTTTATGAGGTGTTGAGGTAAACATGATTACCTTGGAGGGAGGGACTCCCAGATTATTGCCAGCAAAGGGAGGAAACGATGATTGAAGGATATCGCCAGCAGATGGAAACGACGATTGAGATCTATGGCCGGGAAATGGAGACGATGATTGAAGGATATCGATGGGAAATGGAAGGGATGACTGAAAAATGCCGGCAGCAGATGCAGACCATGATTGGAGAGTATCGCCAAGCGATGG
>CAYVSN010000183.1:0-3012 GCA_964453875.1 uncultured Dehalococcoidales bacterium | reverse complement strand
GGCTATGGCATTGGCTCGTATCGCCAATGGATCATAGTCCCTAAGCAGGTAATAGATTTCACTGCGTTTCATCGAAGGTCTATCTAGGAGGTGCAGATGAGCTTTGAGGTCGAGTGTATTGCGCAGTGCTTGAGCAAGTTTTCTTGGCATGTTAAGGCGGAGGAGAAATTGCTCGTTTCTCTTTCGGCTAAGAGAATAGGCAAGTAGGCAGAAATAGAGCGGCACCATCTGCCCCGGCCTATTTAGTCGGCGAGCTTTGCCAAATTTCTCAGCTATCCATTCATCGGTTTTCAGAGGCAAGTTTAACCTTTGCAGCACTCCGAGGCGCGTCAGTCGATTCAGGACATATTCAGGATATTTCTCGTTGAGGATTAATTCCAGCTCATGCCTTATCCTGTCACCGCTTATAGTGTCTAACATGACAATATCGCGTTTGAGTAGTCGAGCCGTTTGTGGTTCAAGCTCAAATCCTAGTCGTTGCTCGTAGCGGATAGCTCGCAAGATTCTAGTGGCGTCGTCGGTGAAGCTTCTTGGATGTAGAATGCGAATGAGGCGGTGTTCTAAATCTTCTTTTCCCCGATAGGGGTCGATCAACTCTCCGTAATTGCCTGGAGCAAGGGATATGGCCATAGCATTGATAGAGAAATCTCTGCGGAAGATATCATCTCGGATCGTGCCCGGTGTAACCGTTGGCAATGCACCAGGCTTAGCATAAGTCTCCTTGCGCGCGCTAGCCAGGTCTATAATGAAATCTCCGAGGCTGAGCTTAGCCGTGCCAAAGCGAGGGTGCAGAATCGCTTTTCCTGAGCTAGTTTCAGTTACCTGCCGAGCCAAAGTCACTGCGTCGCCTTCAACCACCAAATCTACGTCGAAGCTGGGGTAGGCCATAAGCAAATCACGCACTACACCTCCAACGAGATACAAGCTTTGCCCTAGCGCTTGAGCTTGTGTGCCAATGTCCCGAATCAATTGCTGGAGCTGTTGAGGCAAATATTGCTCAAGTTGATAAGCAAGATTTGTCTGTCCTGTCATTTGCGGCTCTCTCCCTTGCCATTTTGGGCCACGGGCGAAGCATCCCTTCGCTCGAACTTTATTATACGATGGAGTGCGCGAATTTGATACTTTGGGCCAGGCCGCGTTCTCAGGAATCGGCATAAACTCTTGACAAATCCCGTTCTGGGCGTTAGCCTATCAGGTCGGTGGCTGTTGGTTAGCAAATAGTTGGTGTCAAATTCAAAAAAGTAGTACTTAAGGAGGTAAAATGTCTGAAGTCACGCAAGAAATTCCCTTAGGCAAGAGGGAGCATTACCCCAATGTGGGGAAGTATGTTGCTGATTGTCTGAAGGAGCAGGAAGTCGAGGTAGTCTTTGGGGTTCCCGGGGGGCACCTATGGCAGATTTGGGATGAACTAAGCAACGCAGGCATAAAGATGGTTTTAGTAAGACATGAGCAAACAGGTGTTTATGCTGCTGAGGCCTATTCTAAGGCTGCAGGCAAGCCTGGTGTAGCCATAGCTACGGTTGGTCCTGGTGTAGCCAACACGGTTAGCGCTGTTCAGCAAGCCTACCTCAGTTGTTCGCCCGTTATTGTGCTTTACAGTGGCGTTGAATTCCAACACGATCGAACCTATACTATACAGCCATCATACATTGAGGATCTTTTCCGACATATAACGAAAGGCGCTTACCGCTGTACCGCGCCTGAAGTAGTCAAGCCTTCTGTTACCAGGGCATTTAAGGAAGCTCAAGTATACCCTAAGGGACCAGTTGTCCTGGAGTTTTCCTTAAGCGCCTTGTTTACCCCCATAACCGATCGTCCTCTGCATCCACTTTTGGGCATAACCAGATACATGGGTGATGCTTTGTATTCTGGGAAATGGAGAAAGGAGGAAACGGCGAAGCCTTTCTCCTCAGGAGGTGCCCCGGCTCTGGTGGAGAAGGCAGTGAAGATGATCTATGAGTCGAACCACCCTGTAATTTATGCTGGCGATGGCATCCATTGGTCGGGCGCTCAGGAAGAGTTGAGGGAGTTTGCCGAGCTAGCTAAGGTTCCTGTGTGTAATAGAAGATTAGGTAGAGGAGCTATGCCTGAGGATAGTCCCCTTTACCTGGACTCTCGAACAGGCCGCGCGTCAATGAAGCAGACTGACCTATTCACATTGATCGGGATGAAAATGGGCATCTTTGACTACTACTATGGGGCGGAGTTGAAAAGGGTAAAAGGAGCAAAAGTTATCCAGATAAATGAGTCCGGTGAGCATATCTGGACATATTTCCCTACAGACCTAGCGGTCGTGGGGACTCCTAAGGTGGTATTGAGACAGATGATTGACTATATTAAGGCGAATAATCTCAAGCCGCCGGAAGGTAGGGATGAGTGGATTGAGAATAGCCGCAAAATACAGGAAGAGGGAGATAGAAACCTAAAGGCAAAGGCGGAGAAATATAAGGACCATACTCCAGTTCATTTTGGCTACCTGTCGAAGGAGATATGGGACACCATCGAGGAGCTTTATGACGGCAAAACCCGAATTATGATTGATGGCTTCACCATATCGGACTACATGCCTGCCTTCATCAAGGCTAGATATTCAGGCCAAGTGATGGATTCCTCCGAGCAGGCAGGCGTAGGTCATGGGATTGGAATGGCTATTGGGGCTGCCTTTGGCGACCCTGAGACAAGACATAGGCCAGTCCTCGCCTTGATGGGAGATGCTGGAATGGGGCTTGCTGGATTTGATATTGAAACTGCCTTGAGGCACAAGCTGCCCATAGTCTATTTGGTGACGGAAAATGGGGGATGGATGGGTAGCATAAAGTGGTCACATTATGGCAAAGACTGGCAAGGATTGGGTGCGCAGGACCGGGAATATGGTGAGGCGGTTTTGCCCGACATAAGATACGATAAGATGTTTGAGATAATAGGTTGTCACGGCGAGTATGTGGAAAAGCCGGGGGAAATCGGTCCTGCCCTGAAGAGGGCGTTTAAGGCAGCTGAGGGAGGAAAGACTGC
>CAYVSN010000182.1:0-3024 GCA_964453875.1 uncultured Dehalococcoidales bacterium | reverse complement strand
CGGCTACAAATCAGCCGATCGAAATAAAAGACGGCGCTATAGGTAAGCAGATCATCACCTCTCTGGAGTGGGAAGCTGCCCCTGCTCTCAGGTATGACATCGGAGACCTGGTACAGGTGTTCACCGAGCCCTGCGTCTGTGGACAGCCGGGCTACAGGGTGAAGATATTAGGTCGAATTGACGATATGCTCATCGTGAAGGGGATTAATGTCTATCCCACGGTGGTCAAGGATGCCATCATGAGCTTTGTCCCCAGAGTGACCGGTGAGCTGCGGATTGTGCTCGGCGAGCCCCCGCCCAGGGTGGTGCCTCCATTAAAGGTGAGGGTGGAATATGGTGCCGGGGTTGACCCTTCGGAGCTGGAAGGTCTCAAAGTTGAGATAGAGCAAAAGGTATCTGATATGGTCAGGACAAGGCCAGTGGTGGAACTCTTGCCTCCCGGCACTTTGGAACGAGATCCCACAAAGAAGGCAAAACTTCTGGAGAAAAGGTACGAGGCTAAATAGGCGCTCGGCTTTTATTGTCACCTCCTGGGGTGACACAGTCAAGAAGTGTCCGTCCGCCTCCACGTCTGCATCTAACTGCTCACTCCGGAGAAAGCTTGGATTGTCCGGTCACACAATCGCCTGTTTTGTTTAGGCTCGGCGCACTACGGTGGAGCCAGGTAGCTGCAATTGCACTTCATAGCGAAATGTTCAACCATGAGGAAAGTGAGAGAACTCAATAAATGTCAATCTGGCAAGGAAAAGCGCCAGCTCGGGGCCAGTAACCTCCATAACAATATTGGCATCTTGATGGCCGGTGCTGACCTGCGATGACGGCACTAAACAGTAAAAGACCAGCAACAACAAGTATTGGTGTTCTCCATCGCATGTATCTTTTGCGGAGCATCCACGCTGCCACAACTGCCTATATTGTCCCTATCGTTCCGAAAGCTAGAAATAAACTTTTAGAGAAGTCTCAATCAAAGTCGAGCCTCGCAATGAAATTGTACACCTTGAGGCATACCCTCTTTACGGAACCGGGGCAGAATCCAGAGGTTGACCCCGCTTATTGGCTATGACACCTTAGGATAAAGGTTGATTCACGGTGAATTCTTGACTTTTCCAGCGCTTTTGCAATGTATCTGTCTCCATGAAGCTTGGTCGACACTGCAAGGTCTAACATGTGTCTTGCCTTCCCCATAGTTTCTATACAAATGCGCTGATCCCAAGAGCATCTCGTCCAATAATCAGCTTTTGCACTTCGGAAGTGCCTCCAAATAAAATGGGACCCATGGCATCGCGTAAATAGCGCTCCACAGGGAACTCATCTGAGTATCCGTAGCCGCCATGAATGCGGATAGCGCTATTGGCTGCCCGCAAAGCCGCCTCGGTGGCATAGTATTTGGCAATGGAAGTTTCCCTGATATTGGGGAGGCCCTTATCCTTCAGATATCCCGTGCGATACACGAGAAGCCTGGCTGCCTCAGTCTCTACAATCATATCAGCGATCATTCCTTGTATGAGCTGAAAGCTGCCAATAGGCCTGCCAAATTGGTGACGTTCTTGAGCATATTTGATGCTGGCGTTGATGCAGGACTGTGCTAACCCGACGCAACCTGCCGCTATAGTATAACGCGCGTTATTGATGCCCGACATGGCAATAGTGAAACCTTGACCGACCTCTCCGATGAGATTATCTTCGGGTATGCAGCAATCTTCCACGATGATCTCGGCTTCGCTAGCTGAATGCAATCCCAGCCTCTGTTTGATTTCTCTACTCGAGAAGCCTAGCGTTCCCCTTTCCACCAAAAAAGCCCCGATGCCACGATGCCCCTTGCTCTTGTCCGTCTGGGCAAAGACAATGGCTATGTCAGCAACATTGCCATTAGTGACCCAGGTCTTAATGCCGTTAAGCACCCACTGATTCTTTTTGAGCGCAGCGCTAGTTTCTATGCTGGCGGCATCGCTTCCAACATTGGGCTCCACAGCGCAGAAACAGCCAACTATCTCCCCCTTGACCAAGGGGGGAAGATACTTCCGCCTCTGCGCTTCATTGCCCCAGTTTAAGATAGTCAGCTCAATGAGAGCAATTTGCACTATTGGGATGGTGATGCATATCGACCAAGAAACGCGACCAAGTTCCTCGGCGATAAGAGCATGGCTGGTGTAGTCCAGCCCTGCACCTCCATACTCTGGGGGCATGAGCCCTCCTACTAAGCCCAAGGGAGCCATCTTCATAATAATGTCCCGGGGGAATACCTTGTTGCGTTCGTTATCCCTGACAATGGGCATGATCTCGCGTTCTGCGAAATCCCGGGCCAGGCTGCGAATCATCTCCTGCTCCTCGGTTAAACTGAAATCCATTTCAAACCTCCCTGTCTCTTTAAGAGGTCATGGGGAAGCTTCGCAGTAACCCTGCTCTAAGCTCCATATGCCCGACCTAGCGGTCTCTGACCTTTCGATCGGCCAGCGCTTGTCCGTTCTAATTGTCTAGGTGTCTTCGTTGTATCTTATGAGACCGTCTGATGAGAATATTGTGAAATAATCCTATTGTGCAGTCTTATAAATAGGTTCAATCATCTGACAGCCTTTGCCAGGATTTGTTCCACAGTTTTTGTCCATACGAAAGGCTTGGCTCCTTCATTCCTCGAGAAAGGAGGGCCGGGGTTCCATCTTTCTCAAAGAACGTACTTCTTGTGTCCGGCATGGGGTTCCCTTTTTCCTATCGGAGTGAACAGCCCTGTAATGTGTCAAGCAGTAGAATTCTACCATAACCGCCGGTGCATTGAAACCGGTTTCTTAAAGGAGGGCAACAGATTGTACTTGGAGAGGATAAGGTGAGCAGCTTGGAATTCCGTTGATTTCAATTGCACAAGAGTCCATTCTGTGTGATATTGGGCACAAAAAAATGGGCTGAGCACTTACAGAAAATGCTCAGCCTCAGTGTTTAGAGCCTCTTCATCGGTCATCTCAGCTACCCCCTTCAAAACAAAAAACGGGGGCTCATCGCCCCCGCTTTTTGCGTGGCTGTGTTTTCGGG
>CAYVSN010000181.1:0-3143 GCA_964453875.1 uncultured Dehalococcoidales bacterium | reverse complement strand
CCATAGTCAACCCATTTTGCAGGATTTTTCTTTCCTGGGAAACTAAGGGGGGAGAGAATGTGCCCCCGACAGGGCCGCTTATTGTGATAGTCAATCATGTTCATCTTCTGGATCCAATATTGCTTCTAATCAGCTTCCCTAGGTGGATTAGCTTTATGGCTAAAGAGGAGCTTTTCCGCAACCCGTTTTTGAGACCTATACTTCGCTGGGCACAAGTCTTTGTGGTGCGGCGCCAGGGTACAACCGCGGAAAAGAGGCAAGCAATTGAGCAGGCGAAAGATCTATTGAATAAGGAGCTAGTTCTAGGCATGTTTCCTGAAGGCAAGAGAAGCCGTGAAGGAAAGCTTCTGCCGGGCAAAACAGGTTGCGCAAGGATTGCTTCGCAAACAGGTGTTCTTCTCCTTCCTGTTGGCATCATTGGCACCGACAAAATTAAGGGGATGAGCTGGCTATGGAGACGCCCGCACATAATTGTCAACATCGGTCAACCTTTTAGGCTTCCCTCGTTTGATGGCAGGCTAAACAAGACGCAACTAGGATTACTGACTATTCAGCTAATGAGCGAAATTGCTGCTCTTCTACCGCCTGAATACCAAGGAGCCTATAGTGAACACACAGATTGACAAAGCCAAGGAGCTAGGCTTATGTTTCGGTGTCAGGCGAGCCATAAAGATGTTAAAGGAAGCAGCCAAGAAACACAAAGAATTAGAGACTCTGGGGCCAGTAGCCCACAATAGACAGCTAGTGCAAGGACTAGCTGAAATGGGAATCAGGGCGGTACAGAATTTGGAGCAAGTTCAAGGCAAGGTGCTAGCTATCACTACTCACGGAGCAAGTCCTGATGTATTGTCTGAGATTCAGTCCCGCCATATTCACATCATTGATACGACCTGTCCTATAGTTAAGAGAGCTCAAAATTCAGCCAAGGGGCTAGCTGAAGCTGGTTTTGATGTCATCGTCTTCGGTGAGGCAGGGCATTCTGAAGTCAGAGGATTGCAGGGTTGGTCAGGTGGTAAAGGTGTGGTAGCTCTTGATGGCACAGAAATTGATACTTCAAGGTTGTCACATCGCATAGGCGTCATCTCTCAGACTACCCAGAGTCAGTCTGCCTTTGTCGAGTTTGCCAATAAGCTTACGGTTGCTCTTTTTCCTGGAGTCGAGGAAATGCGCGTCATCAATACCCTATGCCGGGCAACACAAAGACGTCAGGAAGCTGCCGTAAGATTAGCCAAGAAGAGTCAACTTATGATCGTGATAGGCGGACATGACAGCGCCAATACCAAGCGACTCGCTGAAGCATGCTTACCTATAGTGGAAACTCATTTGGTAGAAACAGCAGATGGGGTAAATGGTTCTTGGCTTACAGGCAAACACCACATTGGGATTGCCGCCGGAGCATCCACTCCAGATGAAGCTGTAGAGGAACTAATAGATAAGCTGAATTCTTTAGCCAAGCTGGTCGCTTAGTTTTCGGCCACCAATAAGGTGGAGGTGGAGGTGAGGCACCACTTGCCCTCCCTCAGGGCCACAGTTTATTACCACGCGATAGCCACTCCTGTCTATCCCCTCTGCCTCAGCCAAACTCTTGGCTAACATTACAAGACGCCCTGCAAGTCCTTGTTCTTGCTCTGTGAGCTCTGCCAGAGATGCAATGTGAGATTTGGGTATTATGATCAAATGTTTCGGTGCTTGAGGCTCGATATCTCTGAAAGCCACGAAATCCTCATCGCGATAGACGATTTCACTAGGTATCTCGCCAGCAATAATACGACAAAAAGGACACTCCTCTGCCATCTTCGCTCCTTTAATTAGCCTTCCTCCCCCCTCTTCAGCTAGATTCTAGCCTATCACTCCCTCTCGTCGCAAGCTATCGATTTCCTTTTGGCTATATCCTAGTTCCGACAATGTCTCTTCACTGTGCTCCCCGAGCAGAGGAGACAGGGTTCTCACCTTACCTGGCGTGTCCGACAGTCTAGGAGCTATGCCCACTTGCTTGACCTTGCCCAAGGTGGGATGTTCAACCTCCACTACCATTTGGCGATGAACTACCTGTGGGTCAGAAAAGACTTCGTCCAATGTATAGACCTTACCGGCTGGGATGTCTCGCTCACTTAATAATCCAAACCATTCGTCCCTTGTTTTGGTCAAGAAAGCTTCTTTTAACCAAGACTGTATCTCATCCCATTTCTTGCCTTCTGGCTTATGAAGAAGATGCTCCGGAGCAAAATGATACGGGATGTAATCTTCCCTTCCTAGCAGTCGGCAAAGATTTTCCCAGAAATGCAGTTCAAGGCACCCAATTGTGATGTATTCGCCGTCTTTGGTTTCGTATATTCCATAGTAGGGATAGGCACCATGAAGCGCCGTTTCGCCCCTCTTCGGCAATACACTCTTAAGGAAATAATCAGTGGTGAAGAAAGTCATAAGCGACATCGCTCCGTCCATATAGGCCATATCTACATATTGTCCCCTGTCCGTTTGGTTCCTCGCAATCAAAGCCGCAAGAATGCCTATGACCCCGTACAAAGAGCCACCGGCAAAATCAGCTACTAGATTGAGAGGAATAACTGGCGGGCCTTCACGGCGGCCAATTAGACCAAGAGCACCAGCCAAGGAGATATAGTTAACATCATGCCCGGGGAAGCTATGGTAGGGGCCGTCTTGCCCATAGCCACTAAGTGAACAATATACAATTCTGGGATTCAACTTGTTTATGGTTTCATAATCTATTCCTAAGCGTTTGACTACTCCTGGTCTGTAACCCTCAACAATGACATCTGCTTGCTGGGCAAGGCGGTAGAATATCTGCCTTCCCGCTTCCGACTTCAGGTTAAGCCCTATGCTCTTCTTGTTCCGATTAGGAGTAAAGAAAGCCGCTTCCCTTCTTTTTTCTTCCCCTTTAGGTGATGGTCCTGACCCGCTCATTTCGCCTGGCGTTGGCGGCTCGACTTTGAGAACCTCAGCCCCCAGGTCTCCCAAAATCATGGTACAAAAGGCTCCCGGCACTAGTCCTGACAAATCCAGGATTTTGATATTTTCCAAAGCCAACATTTCTTCCTTATTTCATCTCATAGCTTGCGTGTCAAATACTTGAACTAGCCAAGCCAACCTTAGGTTGTTGCATCATCGAAAATGGTGAAGTC
>CAYVSN010000180.1:0-3153 GCA_964453875.1 uncultured Dehalococcoidales bacterium | reverse complement strand
GACTTCTCTCATGCGATCGAGCTTAAAAGTGATGATTCCCTCCCGGTCTCCGCTCTCAACCTTTCCCATTAGGTAGGTGGAATAGCCTGTTCCACTCATCTCGATGAAGTATGGGTCGATGATCCACTGCTTTGTCTCAGTGCCCTGTAGGGAGCGGTATTTGAATTTCATGCGCCGCTGCGTGCTCCAGGCTATGGCTACCTGTTCGAAGACGTGTAAGTAGTCAGGGTTGGATGCCTTTCTACCGAGGTAGCGAATCCCCTGCTCCAGATGTTCAGCCACTGGCAAGGGCAAAATTGAGCTAAGCCGGGAAAGAGCTGACTCTATGTGGGGATTATATTCATCAGTCTGACGCATCACCAGGCGAGCAGCTAAAAACAGCCCTACCGCCTCATACAGGGAAAGAGAAATGGGAGGGAGAAGATAGCCTTCAGGGAGCCCGTAACGGTCATATCCTTTCTTGACGATAGGGATGTGCAGTTCGCTTTGCAGCGTAAGCATGTCTCGCTGGATGGTGCGGATGCCCACACCACATAATCTTGCCAGTTCCTTGGTGGTAAGCCCCAGAGGATTCCTGTGCACCAGGTGCTGGATTTGAATAAGGCGGACGGCACGGCCAGTATTTCTTCTCATGTTTGTCGTCCTTTTGTTTTAGTATTTCGTCTGGGTGGCTGCAGACATTATACCACAGGGTTGTGTCAAGTACCGTCGTTTTCAGCGGCTAAGCTAGATTTTTTAATGAAGGAATACCGTAGGGAGGTGACTTTTCGTCAGAATGTTAAGCGTACGCTGAGGAGAAAATAGCTTGAACTTGTTCTGTCTGTCTACTATGATGATGCCAATAGGCCAAATGGGGGCGACAGTGCCTACGTCGGGCTTTGTGCGGATAGCGATAGACACCAACGTCATTAGGTGGAAGGCCGGTCAAGGTCGAGCGCCTGCCATCCAGGCAGACTATGAGAAGCGCCGTGACTATGAAGCCATAGAAAGACTTTTCGAGCTCCAAGAACGATGCCGGGTTGTCTTGGTCGCAGTCGACCAAGTTGACCGCGAGGCAGGGAAGAAATTTGACGAAACAAAACAAGCGAAGGTGCTAGATACGCTGAAGCTGTGCAAGGAAAAGTATTATCTAACTCGCTTCTAGAGATTGACCTCTTCAAATAGAGCTGCTAAAGCGAGTGGTAAATCCGGAATAAACTTGGAAGATGGTGCCGAGTGGATAACTGAGGACAATCAGAGGAGAATTGAGGAATACGTTGCGAGTGGGCGAACCCAAAAAGAAAGAGTCGATCTGGAGGTACTCGCTACGGTAGCCATCGCGGGAGTCCAGCTTTTTGTGACTGTGGACTACAAGCTTCTAAGGAAGAGCCACATAACAGAACTTGTACAACGGAAAGACGGCATCTGGATGTATCGTCCCAGCGATATTCTAATGCTATTGGATGCCTCCCCGGGAGAGTCAGAGGAGGAATAGACGTACAACTAGGCCTCATCAGGTGCACAGTTAGCCAGTTTGTTGACATGCTCCTTCTGCATTCATCCCAACCTTATTATGGTTTTGGGCTTAATTCTGGAAGGCCTAATGCCAAAGCGACCTCGAGCGCCCAAAGGGCGCGATGTCTCAAACCTTTGGCCTCTAACTTCTCCCCAGAAGTGGGTACAATACGGGATAGTCAGCTCTCCAAGGATAGCGAGTTTAGCTTCAGTTACTTCAGGATATACCACACTAAGTGTGCCTTGATACCGTTCTTGCGGCATTCGTAGCGGAACCGAAGTGATTTAAATCAGGCAGTCATTGCCGAGGAAGCGGTAAGGGGCCTGCCTTAGGTTCTCGGCTATGTTTTCAGCAATTTCTGACTCACTCACGTGGTCTGACGACTTGGTTTTCTGCAAAGGAGATGGGCGGAGGTCCCGACAGAGCGTGCATGAATCGACCTTTGAGCATGCAGGACTCCATCAAGTGCTTGAACCGGCTGTTGAAAACAGTAGAGAACCCCACGTAAACTAATTGCTGGGAAGTGTAGGAAAACCCACGGAATTGAGGGGGCCGAAACAAAACTGCGTTGCCTACGTGGCGGTCCCTTCCCAGTTCATTTCAGCCCTTTTCTGTCCCATTCTTGTCACCTGTTTACAGTTGTTTACGCTTGTTTACACTGTTTCTTTAAAGAACTGTAAGGAACCGGGGAAAACCACAGAGAATTGAACCCGCATAAACTGTTGAAGGAATCGCCGTAAACCGCACAAAACCGCAGAGAGTTGAAATCCCAGGCAATCATAGGTGCCACTGGAGCAAGCGATTATAGGCACAGACCAGCCTGGTATGTTTCCATTGGTTTTGTACTGTCCATGCCGTTTCGACCTCTGTGGCTGCTATAGTCGGCTCTCGTGGTGATCACGCCAAGCCATCCGCTTCTAGTATAATGTTGGCGCAAATGCTCATGACATAGCCATTACACTTGCTTGTCATGCATTCCAGTCTCGCCAACCTATGCGAACGATGTCAGCCATTGCCAACCTTCGAACCGAGTCCCTTCGCTTGCCGATTTCCTGTTGCCCTCCGCACCCTCCTTAGCGAGGCTGCCAAGAGGCAAATCCCTTCTCAAAAGTTCCTCCGGAATCAGCACAGCCCTCTTGACATTTTCTGCCAACTGTGCTAAGCTGAAGCCAGCTTAAGCAAGGAGTCAGGTCTTGGAAGATCGGTTGCTCACAGTAAAGGAGGCCGCCGAAATCTTGAGGGTTACGGAGTGGACCATCTACCGCCTGATGAAGCGGGGGCAAGTTCCCTTCGTCAAAGTGGGCAGGCGGTTCACCCGTATCCGTAGGCGGGATTTGGAGGGATTCGTGGACAGACATACCGTCAGAAGGGGGGCTTAAACATGAGAGCAGCATTGTATGCACGGGTCAGCACAGAGGAGCAAGTTGAAGGCTACAGCATCGATGCCCAGAGAAGGGCATTCCAAACGCTTTGCCAGGGGAAGGGTTGGATACCTCAGCGAGAATATATCGAGGCTGGTCGGTCCGCGCATACGGATGACATCCGCAAGCGCCCGGTGTTCAAACAAACTATCGGCGACGCCGTGGCAGGGCAGTATGATGTGCTGGTGGTGCACAAGATCGACCGCTTTGCTCGGAAGCTCAGGATCACTCTGGAGT
>CAYVSN010000179.1:0-3157 GCA_964453875.1 uncultured Dehalococcoidales bacterium | reverse complement strand
AGAATTCCCTTACTTTGTCCGGTCGGCATCTCTGAGAATATAGCAAGAAAGGCACTGGATGCCAGCTATGGGCTTCGAGCAAAGCCGGTGTTGAGTGGTCACCGGTAACTATGATTACGTCGGGCTTTAGATCCAATAGCGAAGGCAAGGCATTATCAACCTCTTCTATAGTTGTAACCTTGCGGTGGAAATCGCCATCCTCGCCAGCAGAGTCCGTTTGTTTGATGTGGATATAGAAGAAGTCATGTTCATCGAAATGATGAGCCAATGTAGCACACTCCTCTCCAGGTGAATTGCCAGTTTCAATGATCTTCATGCCCACCAGTTTAGCGAGTCCTTTATACGTAGGATAGGCAGCAATTGCTGCTGGGTCTAACTTGTACGTTTCGCTGAACTTAGGGAGATGGGGAAGCCGGGAAAAGCCACGCAGCAAAACCATGTTAGCCGGATAGTGTCGAGACAAAATCTGCTCCGCTGCATCAACAAACTGGTTGGCAAGATGTGCCATCTTCTTCCCTACAGGACTTGTGGCAGCTATAGTGTTCGGAGGCGAACCTATCCTTTGAGGGTCGGAATCAGTCACCTCTGGATATAGTTCCAGCCCTCTGAAAACAACTAGAAAGCGGTGTTCTCTCACCGGCAAGACAAACACCTGAACATCGTCCAGCTTGATGAAACCGAGCAACTCACATAACTCGGCGCACTTTTCACTAGAGATACGGCCAGCCCGCCGGTCAGTTATCAACCCACTATCATCAACGGTACAGAAGTTTCCCCGCACTGCTACGTCTTCATCTTTCACATCAAAACCTATGCCTAAGCCCTCTAAGACGCCCCTGCCGATATTAAACTTGAAGGGATCGTAACCAAACACGGCTAAATGCCCCGGGGCGCTTCCCGGGGTGATGCCGGAGCTTACTGGATCAATTAGCCCACAGATGCCTTCTTCAGCCAGATGGTCAAGGTTCGGGGTCTTTGCTGTTTCTAGTTCCGTCTTGCCTGTTCTGGGGTCAGGCAGACCACCGATGCCATCGATAATCAACATGACTATCTTAGAAGGGGAGGAAATAGCGAGTTCTTTTATTTGTTCTAAGCCGATCATTGTTCTGTGTCTAACAAGGCTTCCACCCCAGGTAGAGTAACCCCCTCCAAAAACCTCAGGCTAGCACCACCCCCTGTGGAGACATGGCTCATCTCATCAGCTAGTCCCATCTCCCCGACTATTTCGGCGGTGGAACCGCCGCCGACGATAGTGGTAGAGGCTAGGCTGGACAGTAACCTGGCCATGGATCTAGTTCCCTCGCCGAACCTAGGTATTTCATAAATCCCCATAGGGCCATTCCACATAATAGTAGGACATTTCCTCAACTCATCAGAGAAGAGCTTGATAGTGTGAGGCCCAATATCCACGATATAGACATTGTGTGGCACTTCCGTTGTGGGCACCGCCTTAACCTGAGCCCCGGCTTTGATTTCTTCTGCTACGACCACATCGACCGGCAAAAAAAATGCCACCTTCGATTCTCTCGCCTCTTGCAGTAAGTCCTTGGATAATCCCAGCTCATCTTCTTCTACCAAGGAGAGTCCAACTTCATATCCTTTTACCTTAAGAAATGTAGCTGCCATGCCACCGCCAACAAGCAGGATATCAACCCTCTTTAGCATATTCTGTACAAGCCCTATTTTGTCGCTTACCTTAGCGCCACCTATAAGACAAGCGAAAGGACGTTCAGGAGCATTGAGCAGACTGTTCATGGCTTCCAACTCCTTTTGCATCAAAAAGCCGCTGACTGCAGGCAGGTAGCTAGTCACACCTACAGTGGAGGCGTGAGCACGGTGAGCAGTGCCAAAGGCATCGTTGACATATATATCAGCCAGACTAGCTAACTGATGGGCAAACCTAGGCTCGTTTGCCTCCTCTTCAGGATGAAACCTCACGTTTTCCAGAAACAGAATATCGCCTTCTCTTAGACTTTTGACCATTTCTTCCACTTCAGCGCCAACGCAATCTTGAGCAATCTTGACCGGTAGGCGGATGAGTTGAGATAACCTCTGCGCGATTGGGGCTATTCGCAAGGTTTCAACCACCTTTCCCTTAGGACGCCCCAGGTGGGAGCAAAGGATCACTTTCGCTTTATGCTCAACAAGATATTCAATAGTGGGCAGTGAGGCTCGGATGCGGCTATCATCGCTAATGGCCCCCGTGTTGATATCCAGGGGGACATTGAAGTCGACCCTGACTAATACCCTCTTCCCTCCAACATCTACATCTCTTATGGTCTTCTTGGAAGTCAACTCCGCCTCCTGAACTCTAGTAGTTGCGTTCCATCAGCGAACATACCAGTTGCTTCAATTGTGTCAACTGTGATACAGGAAGGCCAGTCGTCTCAAGCTGTGCTAAGCTTTGGTGGTAGTGCTGCTTGGCCAAAGCTTGCGCATAGGCTCTAGCCCCTATTTCATCAAGAGTCTTGGCGACTTTGTTTATATCTTCGCCCTCAATTGACTCCTGTGAATAAAGCCCCAGAAGCTCTTCCTTAACAGCACTGCTAGCCTCCCTTAATCCATAAAGCACCGGTAGCGTCTTTTTCCTCTTAGATATATCGCTGCTTTTAGACTTACCGGTTCTTTCCTCTACACCCCAAATGCCCAATATGTCATCATGGATTTGGAATGCCAATCCCAATTCCCTGCCAAATTGACAAAAGGAGGCTACCCGCTTCTCATCATCTGTACCCAGAAATGCACCAAGGCAGCTTGATGTAGCTAGCAACGCGCCCGTTTTCTTAGCTATCATGCTAAGATACTCCTCGATAGTGACGTCAAGGCGACTCTCATAGGAGATGTCTAGATATTGTCCTTCGAAAAGCTGAAGGCAGGTCTCGGTTAGCATCTTAGCACAAGGAACAATTTTGTCATAAGAGATTCCTTTCTCTTCCAGTTTAAGCAGAGCCAGATAGGCTAAAGCGAACATAGCATCGCCGGCATTAATACCTTGTGCTTGTCCCCACAGCTTCCATACGGTCAAGCGGTTATGCCGCATCGAGTCATTGTCCTCAATATCATCATGAATCAAAGAGAAATTATGGATGAGTTCTAGAGCCACTGCGGCAGGCAGTATTTGCCACGCGTCGCCACCCACCGCCTGGCAACTAAGCAG
>CAYVSN010000178.1:0-3192 GCA_964453875.1 uncultured Dehalococcoidales bacterium | reverse complement strand
TTCTTGCAAACCAAAAGCAGTCTTAATGACAGCCTCGACGCTATTCTCACCTGACAATGCCAAAAGAAATCCATCTCCTGTGCTATTGTAGACTGTAGGTTTCATTTCATGTTCACGTAATGAAATAGTGAGTTGCTCAGAGAGCTCGTCGTAGAAGGATTTCTGATGCCTATCCCAAAGTGAACTATAATTGGCAACGTCCAACACCCAAACGAAGACTCTCACTTTGCACCTCCTCATTGATATTATTGCCCTTGATGATTTTCCCATTGGATATGGACTTTCGCCTAACTCCAGTATGTGCTAAATTCCTCTTTTGCTCCTGTAAGGAAACATGCGACTTTTGGGTCGGCTCACCCCATCATCATTATAGTGCTTTGGCTGTTTTTGGTGAAGCCTCCATATAGGGCGTTTAATTGTCACCCTGAAGGGCAGCAAAAGACCTCTGGATTGCTTCGCCTTGCTCGCAATGACCGGTGGGGTGCCAGAAAACTCGACTTTATATGTACCTGAATAGCTAGTAAAATAGCATTCGATGACCGTAACTCCGCTCAGGGGGCAATATCTCAGGGTTAAGCAGAGGTATCCCGAAGCTATCGTCTTCTTCCGGCTGGGCGATTTCTATGAGACGTTTGACGAGGATGCCAAAGTCGCTTCACGAGAGCTGGATATCGTCCTAACCTCCCGTGGGATGGGCAAAGGCCACAAAGTGCCCATGGCGGGGATACCTCATCATGCTCTGGATAATTACTTGGCTAAGCTCATCAACCGAGGCTACAAAGTGGCTATTTGCGAGCAGCTTAGCCCTCCAGGCAAGGGGTTGGTGGAAAGAGATGTCATCCGTGTGGTTACACCGGGAACGGTAATCGAGCCCAATTTGCTTGAGAGCAAGAGCAATAACTATCTGGCCAGTTTGGTTATAGATAATGGTGAGGCAGGAATTGCCTATGTTGATATTACCACAAGCGAATTTGCCACCACTCAGCTTCCCGCAGCCATGGTCTCCTCAGAATTGGAGCGGCTTCAGCCCAGCGAGCTTCTCATTTGTCAGAGCAATGACACCCCGGAATCACTATCAGCCTCCATAACTCGGCTTGATGATTATTGGTTTGATCTGCAAGTCGCTCAAGGGACTTTGCTGGAGCATTTTGGCGTGGCTAGTCTCGAAGGCTACGGTTGCGCTCATTTGCCCCTAGCTACAAGGGCTGCCGGCTCACTAATCCACTACGTGACAGAAACTCAAAAGGGGGCTTTGGTACAGCTAAGCAGCCTGGCTACCTACTCTACAGATTCGTTCATGATTCTGGATAGCCAGACCCTTCGTAACCTCGAGCTTTTTCGAGGTGGTAGGTGGGGAGAAAGCCGCGATTTCCTTCTTTCCATCCTCGACTTGACCAAGACGGCTATGGGTGGCAGGCTGCTAAGAAATTGCTTGGCGCAGCCGCTTCTCGCCGTAGACGGGCTGAATCAGCGGCAGGAAGCAGTCGCCTGGTTTTACCAGAATACCCTGGCTCGCCAGAAGGCCATGTCTCTCTTGGGAAACATCGCCGACCTGGAAAGACTGGTTAATCGGGTACGGAGTGGCAAAGTCATCCCCAGAGAGTTGATAGCGCTTCGTGATAGCCTGGGGAGGATACCTGAACTGAAGGAAACGATGGAGGCAGGGAAGTCTCTGGCTTCCTTGGTGGTTACACTAAAACCTTGCCCTGATATCGTGGATTTGATCGCTCGAGCTATCGCGGATGAGCCTGGCTATCTGGAGCAAGGCGGCATAATAAGGGAGGGTTTCTCCCAAGAGCTAGATAAGCTTCGCCGCAGCTCAAAGGAAGCCAAGCAATACCTGGCCAGCCTGGAGCAAAGGGAGAGGCAGCGCACAGGAATCAGATCCTTGAAAGTAGGCTATAACAGGGTTTTCGGCTACTACATTGAGGTATCTCGGGCTAATCTCAATCTGGTGCCTAGCGACTACATTCGTAAGCAGACGCTGGCGGAAGCAGAAAGGTTCTTCACACCTGAACTTAAGGAATATGAATCGCTGATTCTCACTTCCCAGGAGAAGATTACTGAATTGGAAGCTGGCATTTTCCGACAAGTCTGTCACCAAATCGGCGCCGCTGGCGAGCAAATTTTGGCTACTGCTAAAGCTATTGCCCAAATTGATGTTTTTGCCAGCCTTGCTGAGGCGGCAGCACGCTATGCCTGGGTCAGGCCGAGATTGACCACCGACGACGTCATAGACATCAGAGGGGGGCGCCACCCTATAGTGGAGAGGAGCATAGGCAGCGACAGCTTCGTCCCGAACGATTCTTACTTGTGCAACAAAGATACTCAACTCATCATACTCACCGGTCCAAACATGTCGGGGAAATCCACCTATCTTAGGCAGGTAGCTTTGATTGTACTTTTGGCTCAGGTGGGCAGCTTCGTCCCCGCCGAGTCAGCAAACATTGGCATTGTTGATCGCATCTTTACTCGTATTGGTGCTCAGGAGGATTTGGCCGCTGGCCAATCTACCTTCATGGTGGAAATGACCGGGACGGCAAATATCCTGCATAACGCCACACCTCGCTCTCTGATCATCCTGGACGAAATTGGGCGGGGGACAAGCACCTACGACGGGCTCTCCATTGCTTGGGCAGTGGTCGAGTTTATCCACAATTATTCCAAGCTTGGGGCGAAGACCCTCTTTGCCACTCACTACCATGAATTGGTAGCCCTGGCCAATACCTTGCCAAGGGTGAAAAACTTCAATGTGGCGGTGGCAGAGGAAAGAGGTAAAGTCGTCTTTCTACACAAGATTGTCCCCGGAGGTGCCGATAAGAGCTATGGCATCCATGTAGCTCAACTAGCCGGCTTACCAAAGTCGGTGATAAGCCGTGCAAATGAGGTTCTAAGCGGGCTGGAAAGCAGTCATACTCTCGGGAAGGGCAAAGCTTCCCGGCACAAAGCACCACCGCAGCAGCTTCCTCTCCCCGGCAGTGACTCAGCGCTGGTCAATGAACTTCTGGAGCTTGATATTGATTCTATGTCTCCATTGGAAGCCATCACTAAGCTGTACGAACTCAAACGGATGGCGAAGGAGAAATAGGTTCAGCTAGACTTCAATGCCCGGCAGGCTCATCAGCTTGCTCTTCTATACCTGCCAAGACCTTAGCGGCCTTCTTAAAACGTTCCATGTTCTTCATGAGAGAC
>CAYVSN010000177.1:0-3274 GCA_964453875.1 uncultured Dehalococcoidales bacterium | reverse complement strand
ATAGCTCAATATTCTGGAATGTTCTAGCTAAGCCAAGCTGAGCTGCCTTATCCGGGCGGGTGCGGGTGATTCTCCGCCCTTCATAATATATTTCACCCTTTTGTGGCTTATAGAAGCCGTTTATACAGTTTAAGATACAGGTCTTACCAGCGCCATTTGGTCCTATAATTGCCAGAATTTCATTGTCCTTTATATCCACGCTGACATCGATAAGAGCTCTCACACCGCCAAAGGAAAGGGAGAGGTTTTCAATTTTTATCTTAGCCTTGTTTTCGCTATTCACTTTTGGCTTCCTCAGTAAACAGTTTTTCCTTATACTGTACTACTCGGTAGCATTCCAGTCCCTCGCACTTCAGCTTCCGGTTTAACTGTTTACTTTTCCTCTCTAGTAGTTTGCGTGCTTCCTTACTGGGCTGACAATATTTCCTATAGCCGGTGCATTTCGTCGACCCATCCTTATACACCATCAGGGTTACCTCGTCATCCACGGCATCACAATAAATTGTAGTTGCTGTTACCTGCCAATTTACCATGCTTATCTAATCACCCTTTATCAGCTTTATCATATTACCATTGTCCGTTCTGGAATTCAACCACGCTCAGATTGGGAAACACTCATGCATGGCTTGGCTTTCATCAAGAAGCCTCGTTTATGGTCCATACGTATTGCGTCAAAATAAAGTGTTACCAAAATAGGTATAGTTGCGTCGTAAATCATGTTTAGAAGATGGGAGGCAAGGTGCTAGGCTTCTATGCAGTCATGGGGGAATATGACTACGTCGGTATCGGCGAATTCCCCAATGATGAAGTAGCTATGACCCACCTTCTAGGGCTAGGCTCACTGGGAAACGTAAGGACCACGACACTCAAAGCCTTCCCTATGGAAGAGTTTGCCGAGCTGGTCAAGAAGCTACCTTAGCCTTGTTAGCAACGATAGCGATTACATCACTGGAATTGGTAGGCAAATGCCAGTGTGCCGCTCTCCGACTAATGAGATATCCTTCAAGTTAGGGTAGACCCGATCCACAACTTACCTGCTTCGCTAGGAATTAATATGAGAAGCCACATGTTCTTTCCCGTATAATCGCCACACAGTCAGCCATAGAGTGCAACTGGCTTCGGGTATTGACACTATGGGGCCGGTTGATTTACGCTTCAAGCACTGAAAGGAGGTGAAGGAATGCAAGCATACTGTGTCAAATGTCGCGCCAAAAAAGAGATGAAGGATCCTAAGAGCGTAACCATGAAGAATGGCCGGCCAGCGACTCAAGGGACTTGTCCATCTTGCGGTACCAAGATGTTTCGCATTGGAAAGAGCTAGAGCTAATCGACTCGATACCCCAAAAGGTGGAGAGGGCCGGAGCTTTTAATCTTGGCCCTCTCCTTGTTCCTGAAATAGAACGTTTCTTGTGTTATGGCAGAAAGGCATCGGGGCTTACCAGAATGCTCCACTCACAACTCTGAACGTAGACAAGAGATTATGTACCTCATCAAGTACTATCTTTCTCTGTAGCAACCTCCAGGCAGGATCTGTTTTTTTAACGGCACCCATAGCGACAGCGGCAAGGCTATTGCCAACGGCTTTTTACAACCTCAAGCCCTACCTCTTACTTCTTCAAAGCACCCATCTTTTTCACTTGTTCGCGCATTGTAGCCAGCGCATGGTCAGCGTCCGAGAGTGGAAAGACCTGAACATCGCAGAAGGGAGACATGGGGTATCCCTGAATAATATCGTCTAGCTCCTCCAGACTATCCACGTAGATGGTAGTGCCGAGTTTGAGGCTGAGTTTGAACAGAAATGCCAGCAGCGAGGCATCAGGCTTTTTATCCTACCACCTCGGGCACCGGAGCTCAATGGCTATGTAGAGCGGGCACATCGGACCTACACCGAAGAGTTTTACGAAGTGACTTCTAGCTCCTTTGATCTGGCTGAATTAAGGGCTGAGTTAATGCAATGGGAAGAGATCTATAATACAATAAGACCACACCAGGCTTTGGGTTATTTAACTCCGTTAGAGTTTATAGAGCAATGGCAAGAAAAATCCAGAAAGGAGGTCATGTGTCACTAAGGTATTGAACGAGTACAACATTTTGGAACACAATGGTTTTTAGGGTAAAATAAATTGGGATAGCGCCTTTGGTAAAGGTCAGGATTGAATATGATGAAGAAGAAGATACTAGAGGCAAGAAAAGGTTATAATAGCACCGTTAGGGAGCAGGGCAGTGGCCTCTAGATGTCTATTGATTTCACGGCCAAATTGTCCCACTTTCACAGACTACATGCAGTATGGGGGCCTCTTGACTTCAAAGGGGCATGTGGAAGTTTAGCATAAAGAGAGGTAACGAGCGATGAGGGTAAAGATCTTTGCCACGCTGAGGCAACTCGTGGGTGAAAAGGAAGTAGAAGTACGTGTAGACGCCGGTGACACGGTACGTAATGTGCTGAAAAAGCTCGTGGCCGAATATCCTGCCCTTAGGGAGCGTGTTCTAGATGACAATGGCAACCTCCAAGGTTCCGTACTTCTCCTTCTTAACGGGCGAAACATAGAATTTCTAGACGGTCTCAATAGTACGATCCAAGAGAGCAACGAACTTGCCATCTTCCCCCCCATAGCGGGCGGATAGAGCTCATTCACCGACCTCCTTTTCCTCTACTGGATGTAGGAAGGCGGTTGGCAGCCCATTGTACTGACAACCACCTTCCCATGTCTACAGAGTGCCGCTGCTACCCGATGATCCCCAGCTCCCTCAGCTTGCCTTCGGGCACCACGCCGTTCTGCCAGCCACGGAGCTTGTAGTACTCGTCCAGCATCTTATCCAGCTCGCATACCGACCCCTCGGCTGCCCCTGTACCTGGCTCCTGCAGGAAGCGCTTCGGCAAATAGTCAGAGCCCTCGCGGAAGCCGTTGAGGTTGTTGTAGTAACGCTCTAGGTTATAGACTCGCTCCCCGATCTTCAGCAGGCCACCCGCATCGAGCGGCACACCGGTCATGCCGGAATACAAAGCGGCATACACATCTAGTGGGATGGCGAAAGTACCGAACTTGCAGACGTCAAGGCTGTCGGTGAAACCATAGACGTTCTGAAAGATCATGATCATCTCGCCCTTGCCCTCCCATGCCAGAGGATCTGTTTTTGTCTCTTGGCCAAGGACGTTGCCTACAATCTCGCTGGCCGGGGTGTAGCCCCGCAGGTGGCACGCGCCACGGTTAGAGGTGGCGTAGCCGATGCCCATGCCCTTGATGCTGCGGGGATCATAGGCAGGGATGGATTG
>CAYVSN010000176.1:0-3292 GCA_964453875.1 uncultured Dehalococcoidales bacterium | reverse complement strand
ACTAATCGTAATGGACGAGAATAATTGCGTAGTTGATGCGGCACATTTTTTCCTGGATTTCACCATGAGGGAGTCTTGCGGCAAGTGCACCATGTGCCGCTTGGGAACCCTGCAAATGCTTTGGATTCTTGAGGACATTGTGGCTGGCAAAGCCGGAATCGAGGCCCTTGACCTCCTCCTTAAGTTAGCTCAAGATATCAAGGCGGGATCGCTTTGTGCCTTGGGAGGAACGGCTCCCAACCCTGTCCTCACCACTTTGCGCTACTTCCGAGACGAATATGAAGCACACATCTTGGAAAAGCGCTGCCCCGCGAAAGTATGTACTAAGCTCACCGCATACTACATCCTTCCTGATAAGTGCGACAGAGGCTGTGAGCATTGTGTGCTCGTTTGCCCTAGCGAAGCGATAAAAGGTGGGAAGGGCGAGATAAAGGCTATCGAACAAGAGAAGTGTATTAACTGTGGGACATGTCTAGAGGTCTGCCCTCCTGAGTATGACGCGGTGACCAAAGTCTCGCCAATTAGCTTACTCCCTCCGGAGGATTTTGCCGCCAAGGAAAGGGCGGTATTCAAGGCTATAGTAGAGGGTGAAGACTAGATGGCTCACACAATTGTGTGTACAGGAAGGGGGGGAGTGGGCAAATCAACCTTTGTTGCCCTGATGGTCAAGTATCTGAAGCCTCCTTCATTGCTGGTTGATCTCGATCCCGACCTCAGTCTGGCGGACATGCTGCGTGTGGATTTTCGTGAGGAAGGGAAAAGGACCGTGTGCGAAGCGCTTTACGACGTTATTGAGAAAAGAAAAAGCAATGTAAGCCCCTCAATTACCACACATGAACTAATGGAATCTTTGCTCTGGAGCGATTGCTTGTACGAGCATGTGAATTTTGACCTCATCACCTTGGGAACGAAGTTTACTGAAGGCTGTCTCTGCGCCGCAGACAATCTTCTCAGGAAGACTATTCCCAAGCTGGCTAAGAACTATACCAACGTAGTGGTAGATTCACCAGCCGGGGTGGAGCATCTGAATCGTAATGTAGTATCGAACATAGATGATCTCTTTGTCCTGTGTGATCCCTCTGACAAATCTCTGAAGCACATAGAAAGGATCAAAAGGATTATTGAGCAAGTGGGAATTGGGTATACTCACTTCTACCTAGTGGCAAACCACGAATTCGACGAAGAGACCGAGAGGTATCTACGAAATACAGGTGAAATCTACCTAGGCAAAATAGACTATGACATTCATGTGGAGCAATACAACTTCGATGGGAAGTCTCTTCTGATGTTGCCACAGGATTCGCCTGCTTCTCTGTCTGCGAAAAGGATCTTGGCAAAGGCCGGTTATGACCTTAGCTCTTAATTTATCAAGAAAGGAAAAGGAGGGAGGGAACAGGAGATTTGCAGTGCCATCGGCGCGTGTGGGCCATTGAGCAAGGAGTCAGAGTGTTTGAGAGGATGGTGGGCCACCTGGACGGGAGCAGAACTATGTATTCTGGGCCGGGGGCGTGTAGGAAACAAGAGGGAACTAGAGAGTCAGATGACTGTCAAGGTGGCTAGATTTCAAGAGGCAGCTTTCCCCTGGACGGGGCGAAGCAGTCTTGTAAGACGCCGCGGGCTATTGGGGCAAACTGGCCAAAATTGCCCCAGAGTGGGTCTTAGACTTCTCTAACTGGATGGGATTGCGCTGGAACAGCACAGGGTTTTTTCAGACCAGTCCAAGAAACCGCTTTGAGAATATATCTAGCTGCAAGAAGCTGAGGATATGGGCAGAGTAATTGTTTCCACAGGTAGAGGAGGAGTAGGAAAATCTACGTTTGTAGCTTTGGCTGCCAGGTACTTGAAGCCCCCAAAGCTACTCATAGATCTAGACCCCGATGAGAGTCTGGCCGATATGCTTGGAATTGATTTGAGCCAAAAGGGGAAAAAGAACATTTCCAGTGCGCTTTACGACATCATACAGAAGAATAAGGGAGTAGGTCGCACGGGCTACGATTTTTTATCCAATGTACTGCAACCTGCGATTCAAGGTGAATGCTTGTACAAGAGTCCAGAATTTGATCTTATCACCCTGGGAACAAAATTCACTGTAGGTTGTTATTGTGCCCCAGATGCAGTGCTTGGAGACTCCATCCCCACCCTAGTTGAGGAATACGAAGAGGTGATAGTAGACTCACCGGCTGGGTTGGAGCATTTCAATCGTAAGGTGGTGGTGGATATAGATGACCTGTTTGTGATTCTGGACCCCTCGGAGAAATCCATCAAGCATATTGAAAGGGTCAGAGATATTACCAGGGAATTGAAGGTCAGCTATGGTCATCTCTACCTGATAGGGAACTTCAGATTCAGTGAGGACGCAGAGGAGCAGTTGCGAAGTGCAGGAGCAGCCTATCTAGGCAAAATAGACTACGATTCTGATGTAAAGCAATACAATTTGGAAGGGAGAACTCTTCTTGAGTTGCCTGCGGATTCACCGGCTTCCCTCTCTGTAAGAAGAATTTTGGTCGAGGCGGGCTATGACATTAGGGATACGGACTCAACATAGAGTCCAGCTAGAGAGATTGCCTGCCGGGATATAGGAGCGGTCAAAGATTTGGGATTGCTACTGGTGCTGTTATCTCTGAGGGAGTCTAGAGTGACGAACCTGAGACAAAGGAGGCTACAGTTACATAGCCGCACCAAGACCTTCGTGAGGACTGAAGCACGGAGATAGCAGAATTGCTTCAACCATGACAAGAGAGTGGGTTCCCTATGTTGATAGCCTTTGTCGCCAGGTGTTAGAATTGGATGTTTGGCGAGAACAACTTCAGAACTTCCGAAGGGGGTGGCAGTAATGGTGTCAGTTGAGATGCTAAGAGGTTTCCAGTTGTTTGAAGGTTTGGACGAAGGTGAGTTAGGGCAAATAGCCCGACTCTGCCATGAGCGGAGTTACGAAGAAGGTTCTATTATCCTCACGGCGGGTGGATCAGCTGCAGACATTTACCTTCTCAAAGACGGTGAGGTGGACATACAAGTTGAAGTTGTCGTATATGACTTGGAAGCAAGAACAAGCGTCTACACGGTAAGGCAGGGTGAAACATTCGCTTGGTCAGCCTTGGTACCACCACACATGTTGACGGCATCAGCGAGATGTCGGCGAAAGAGCGACGTCATCACTATTAACGGCAAAGAACTCATGGACCTCTTGGCTAAGAATAAGCACATAGGCTATGTGGTCATGCAAAACCTGAGCAAAGTCATAAGCTCAAGACTTGCTGCCACCATGATAGCGCTGAGATATCAGATCCAGAAA
>CAYVSN010000175.1:0-3307 GCA_964453875.1 uncultured Dehalococcoidales bacterium | reverse complement strand
CTTCTCGAGTATTCGTCATTCCTCCTGCCGGTGGACTCGACTACCGCATTCTAAATGGCTATCTGTACCTAGGCCCCAATGCCGTTACCGACCCAAAGCTGTTGGGGGAGAGGGCGCCGCTATTTGAGAAACGGGTCAGCTTCTACTACGAGCATTGGAACGAGTTCTATGAAAAGTGGGTGCCGAAGATGACGGCTCTGATCGATGAGCTGAAGAAGATAGAGTTTAAGGACCTGCCCAAATATGAATATGAGTCCGTGGTCTTTGAACACACAGGAATTAGCAGCGGCTATCTGCTCCTCGAGAATTACGACAGATTGACGGAGAACATGAATAAAGCGTGGCAGTATCACTTCGAATTCCTGGTGCTCGTCTATCTCGCGTATGTGATGTTCTATGATTTCTGCCTCAAGGCGTTCCCAGAAATAGCGCCCAATACAATAGCCAAGATGGTTGCCGGTGCCCCTGGGGTGATGATGCTCCAGCCCCCTGAGGAGTTGGCCAAGCTTGCCCGCTTAGCTCTCGCTCTCGGTGTCGGTGATGTATTGAAAAAAGGGCTGCCGGGCGATGATACCGTCGCCGAGCTTAACAAGACTATTGCCGGCCGTGTCTGGCTCGATGCCGTAGAAAAGACAAAAGACCCATGGTTCTATACCTCCTCAGGCACAGGTGCTTCCCATACTCACACTTGGTGGTTCGAGGACCTCTCGATCCCATTTGGCCATATCAAGGGCTATATCGAGAAGATAGAGCGGGGGGAGGCGCCTGAGAGGCCAGTAGAGGAGATCATGAAGGAGAGGGAGCGCTTAAGGGCGGAATATCGTGAGCTGCTGCCAACCGAAGAGGATAAGAAGACCTTCGACCAGAGTTATGAGACGCTGGCAATGGCCTATCCCTATGCCGAAAACCATATATTCTATGTCGAGAACTGGCACCATGGCATCTTCTACGCAAAAGTGAGAGAGCTGGGGAGGGTGCTGACCAATGCTCGTTTCTTCAAGGAACCGGATGACATCTTTTACTTCTTTTACACTGACATACCACAGATGCTGATAGACCTCGTTTTTGCCTGGAGCGTGGAATGTGGCACTCCGCCCAGAGGTCCCGCTATTTGGCCCAAGGAAGTGGAATGGCGCAAAGAGTTGTTCAAAAAGCTCCAACAATGGACTCCGCCCACGGCCCTTGGCCCGCCACCTGAGGTGGTCACGGATCCATTTTGCATTCAGCTCTGGGGTGTCACCACGGAGACCATCGAGTCCTGGCTGGCACCGAAGCCTGCGCCAGAGGAGGTCACGGAGCTAAAAGGCTTTCCGGCATCAGCTGGTGTCGTCGAGGGAACGGCTCGGGTTGTCTTAGCCACTGAGGAACTTGAAACAGTACAAGCCGGGGAGATCTTGGTCTGCCCAATCACAGCCCCAAGCTGGGCTCCAGTGTTTGGCAAGATCAAGGCCGCGGTTACCGACATCGGTGGTATGTCCTGTCACGCAGCCATCGTCGCCCGAGAGTTCGGCCTGCCCGCGGTTGTCGGCACTGGCTTTGCCACTAAGATAATCATGACTGGGGACAAGCTAAAGGTAGATGGCGCCACTGGGATTGTAACCATTGAGAGGTGAAAAACATAGCTGAAAAGTATCGCTATATCCTTTGGTTGCGAGATTGCACTTCGGAATCGGTAGGTAAGGCACGGGAATATCAGCCTTGGTGAGATGACCAAGGCCGGCGTTCCTGTGCCGGCCTTAAACTGGCAAGACCGCGTTCTTTGCCAGTGGTGCGCAAGAGTTACAAGACTTACTTGGTGAACTGGAGCCAGACTATGTCCTAGACTCTCTCTGGGAACTCCTGGAAATAAGATAGTCTAATTTTAGCTAAAACCTCGCCAGTGACCAGAGAGGAAATACTATCTGGGCCGCTACCTCGTTGCACAGTTTGGCTGATTGTGCAATAGCAATTGGTAACAGAATAGAGCCGATCTTCCTGAGGATGTAGCTGGTAGCTGATTCACGAATGGGGCGCTGAGCAACACCCAGCTATGTATCAAAAGCACCTAGGTCAAGCTTGTCATAGAATTCTACGAATTTTTGGATAACCTTGTCGGGAATTTGTGCCTTCACTGTAACTTTGATAGGATTACATTTGATATCCCTATTATAGTCTCCGATGAGACTTTGCAACCTCTGTGCAGCTGCAGTTGTCATTCTGTAGTAGGCTATGGTCTCGATAATCGGTTTGCCATTTTGTTCAATGTACAAGACTGCTTTATCTAACAAATCCTTCATAAGCCCTATGACGGTATTGGCAATTTTCCGTTGCTGACTATACATGGAATAGTTCATAACTAAACCTTTGGCTGCTGCAGGATGTTCTTTTCCGTGGATTGCAGGAATAGCTATAGTTGGCTCTCCTCTAACTTCAATCTTCGTGAGGCCATAGATCAATGGATTCGCATGCTTATGTTTTGTGTAGAACCTCCAATGGAGGTTGTGGAATCCCTGAAGTACCTTCGTAAGATTAAGCAAAACGCTTATATTCCTTTCGTAGTGCTGGCGGAGGAACTCTTTGTCTTCGGTGGAGAACTGGAGTGTATCCAAATCTGGGTAATGCAAAAGGGTATACCAAGAGGTACGGTCAGTCAAGCGTTCTAGCCGCTTTGAGACTGAGAGTTCCTGGCTAAGGATATTCTGTGGGAAAGCTGAGAGGTCCTTGGACAGTGCGTCACACAAAGTTGAGAAATCCTCAATAAGTTGGCAAAGACGTTCCACCAGCTCAACATAGATTCGACTTTCCGCAAATATTAGCTCGTTTTCGGAAGAATTTGTGAAGGGGCCACTGCGTGAGCGAATCTGTTCAAGCATCTTGCCGTGTTCCTCCAGCATGAAGGCTCGTGAGATGACCCCAAATTCTCTATACGCCATCAACATGGAGAGCGCCGGTTCACCCACCTGGTGAGCAAAATGCTGTTTGCGCCTCTCTATCTCCATTGTTATAGCAATTATACCATTTGGGGGGACACCATGCCTGTTGTCCAACAAAGTGACGTTTTGTTCAGGCAGGTGCTAAACTTTGTGCTTCTGCGCTTTTACACTTGACTTGTTGAAGAAAAGTCATCATCGGAAACGGAGGAGCTAGGCGTAATCCAGTAACAGGTCTTGACAACTGCTGCGATTTCGTCTACGCTTTTCATGAGCGAGCCTCCAGCGCGTTTGCTAACCAAAGGAAAGTTGGTGACAAAGGTCATAATACGGTTTCAAAGGGGGGAATATGATGCGGCACTGGAAGAAAAAGGGCGCAATCCTGGTTTTGGTGCTGG
>CAYVSN010000174.1:0-3311 GCA_964453875.1 uncultured Dehalococcoidales bacterium | reverse complement strand
GTGCAGAGTGAGCTTTTCAGTATCTATGATTATGGCATCTTCAGCGGGCTTGAGTGGGGAGATAGTCCTATGACTATCAATCTCATCCCTCCTTCTTAACTCGGCAAGGACGGCAGCGAAATCCACCTTCTCCCCTCGCTCCAGCAATTCGCTATAACGGCGATTTGCTCTCTCCTCTACAGAGGCAACCAAAAAAATCTTTAACTCAGCCCAAGGTAGAACCACTGTGCCAATGTCTCTGCCTGCCATTACCACTCGCCCTCTTTGGGCTAACATCCGCTGCTTAGATACCATCGCTTGCCGTATCCCAGCAACCCTTGATATGAGGGAGACCTTTCCCTCCACCTCGGAGCAGAGTAGCCTACAGGAAATGTCTTCGCCATCAATGAGAAAAGAGAAGTCCCCCCGTTCAGAAGGAGAGAAATCAAATCTAGTGCTTGCGGCTAGCTGAGAAAGCGTGCTTTCGTCCTCAAGAGAGACACTCAAACTGATCGCTTTCCAGGTAAAGGCTCGATACATCATACCGGTGTCAAAGAAAACAAAACTCAACTTTGAAGCTAATAGAGAGCCAACGCTGCTCTTGCCTGCTGCTACGGGACCATCTATGGCAATTAGCTGTGGATTCAAACTTTCGTCTTCCATATTACCATTCCCAAGCAAACTGTCAAGGCCTCGCCCCTGCGGGCTCTAGCCTGAGGAATTTTAAGAAAAGGTGCACTTCATCCCCCGACATTCCCTGCATTGGGGACCATTCTGTATCGCTCAGGGTAATAAGATGGGCATCGAAACTACCACAAGATTCAGATCTTACGGGTAAGCCTAACGTTGCCTTTGAGTCAGGCCGAGAACGACTGCTAAACCCAGGATCAGGCTAAAGGTGCACATACGAAACATCGTGGCGTAGTTGCTCATGCCAGCGACAATGCCCATAATGGTGGGGCCAAGAGCCAAGCCAGCGTGTAGAAAGCTGGTGGTCATACCCATGGTTAACCCCCTCACATCGGGTGAAGTCAGGTCAGCGACTAAGGCGTAGGCCGCCGGCATGGCTATGCCCATGCCGACACCATAAGAGACAGCCACAGCGATCAAGCCAGAGAAGAAGTCTACAAAGGAAATAGACAGTATAGCAATACCGCTTATGATTAAGCCTGCTAGTATCACAGGCCTTCTGCCGATCTTGTCAGATAGCTTGCCACCAGGAACTCTAAGCAAGGTTGAGCCAACGTAGACCGCGGCAATGATGATCCCAGCCCCGGTTCCACTTATGCCCAGAACTTCGCTATACAAAGGCATAAAGGTCAGAATTGTTCCTGAGCCCATGGTAAAGAAGAGAGGCGTTAGTAAACCGGCAAGGACTCTGGGCTGCTTCAGCCAGCTAAGAGAGTCACGGCTAAGCGCCCCCCGTCTGGCTATTGGCTGAATAGCGTCTGGTCCAAAAAGAACAAAGATCAAGCCTGATAGTGGAATCACACTACAACTGTAGAAAGCGACCTTGAAGCCATAATGGCTTAGCAGTAAGCCTCCAAGCGCCGGCCCGACCACCAAGGCTGACTGTGTTGCAGTGCCAAACCAACCCAGGGCCTCGCCGCTGCGATCTGGAGATGCCGAATTCAGGACTAATGCAACTGCCGCGGGAAGAAGCATAGCTGAGGCAAGGCCGTGGAAAGCTCGAACAAGGTTAAGCTGGCCGAGATTACCAGCTAAGGGATAAAGAAGCGGAGCCAAAGAAGAAACAAGCAAACCGGCAATCAGCATTCTACGATGACCTACTCTATCAGAGAGGATGCCGAAGGGGATCAATGCCACAGCGGTAACATAGGAGTATCCGGCAAGTGTCAAACCTATCTCAGCGGGCGAGGCGCCCATGCCTTCGGCGTAAAGAGGCAGGACGGGAAACAAAAGGCCAAAGCCAACATTGGCGGCAAAACCTGCCACGCACAGTGTGATTAGAGCTCGATGGTCATTCATTGCTACATACGTATTTGTGTCAGTATAGTCAGCGAGTTGTCACCAGGCTTATCTCTGCTACTCAAGGCGTTATAGACTCGCCAAATGAACCAAATCTCGCGAATCCTAACAAATCATACTGCTGTTGCGAAAGATTGGGTTCACTCTAGTCCGTGGGAGTAATGACATTGTCAGAGGAGGCGAAGTGAAAAGGCTGGAGCTGGGATTAGTTTCGGGATTGGCTGTGGTGCTAGCGGCAGCGGTTGTGTTACGTGGCTGTGCACTGGTGGAAGAGGCGTCTGTGGCTCCCATCAAGATTGGCATTAGCCTTCCGTTGACGGGATCCAAAGCTCAGTTCGGGACGATGGATTGGCGTTCGATACAGATGGCATATGCTGACTTTGATGTTACTGAAATAGGTGCTAGGCAGACAACCTTCATGGTTGAGGATAACAGGGGGGATCCGGCCATCGCCGAGTCGGCTGGGCGGAAGTCGTTTACCCTGGATAACGTGGATATCATGATTGGAGGTTATTCCAGTCCCTGCGGCGTGACTCAGGCTGCCGAGCCTAACGATCTCAGAGTTCCTCTGTTGTGCAATGGCAGAACATGAAACAAGAGGTCGTGTGGCCTAAGGGTGCAGCCTCAGCTGACTATATCTTCACCGTTCCTAAATATGAGCAAGCGTGACAACAGGAGGGGGCACCAAGGATTTCATAAGCATTGCCTTCCCGCGTGCAAAGAAAAAGGGGCAAATAATACTGAATTATGCCCAGAACCTGAGTCTGCGCCAGAACTCAGCATTATGGGGAGCAATTTCAACACATCCCTATATTTGGTGGCATTGATCAAGGTACCCTCGGGGGACGTCATGGATCACGACGATATGGCAATATCTCGTGCTGGGCGGGGTCCTCAGTGTTCTTCACTAGAGCGATTTGGCTGCCGGGGCGAGCGTAGAAACTTCAGGCACGGATGTGCTCGCTGTACGCATTGCTGGCAGAGCTGTCAACGTAGGCTCGCTTGACAGCCCCTGTACAGCGCGGGAGGATGAGGAGGGCATGACAAGAGATGGCGAGTTTGCGGGGAAGATTTGTTTCCCAGGTGAACAGCTCATCCATCCGGCGCAGATGGAACTGGCGCACGAAGTTTTCTCACCGACGTCAGGGGATATGGGAAAAGCCAGAAGATGCTTGCCCAGAGCTCGTAGGGGCAGGCAGCCAGTAACATTAGCCGAGGCAATACAGGGAAAGAACCTGTAGTAGCAAATGATCTTGTGCTACGATGATGCGCTCCAAAGGCAGCAAAAAACGAAAGGGGGGAGTTATGGCAGAAAAAGCGACTAAGGAAGAGCTTCTGGAAAA
>CAYVSN010000173.1:0-3374 GCA_964453875.1 uncultured Dehalococcoidales bacterium | reverse complement strand
TAACCGTCAGCCGCGCCGGTACACACACCTTCAAATAACCCCAGAACAGCTCTGATACCAGGTTCTGAATCAAGCGCCAGAACTATCGGCATTTCAGTAGTTCCAGCGTTGGCGAAGCATGCCTTGATGCCAGCCTTTGTAGCAGTTTTGGCAAGTAATTCAGCACCATTCATTCCGAACTCCCCTTCGCGCCGCCCCTCAATCCCTGTGCTGACTGCAGTATAGTGAATTTTCCAGTGACTGACAAAGTCTTTCGCGGCACGAAGAAGTTCAAAATTCGAGAACCGACTTGCCGAGAAAAGCATCCATCCTAGCTCGATAGACCGCTCTCCGAGAGGTTATCCTCCACCAGCCTACCAAATGCCTGCTCTCTCTACCTGAAGCAGCTTAGCACTAGAACCTGCAAATCACCGGTCCATCTTAAGAAAGATCTATACTTAAGTCTGTCTCCGAACCGTCGCCTTTGAGTCCACAAACGGCTTGATTATGAACCACTTACGACTTTGCTTGCTGCACTGTAGAATCTCTGCCATTCAGCCGATTTCCCGGCTAGGATTTGGCGCCCCTTTGCAGTTATTTCGTAGCATCGCCGCTTTTGCCTCTGAGCAACCTGCTGCCATGAGCTCAGAACAAGCCCTTCCCCCTCCAACCTACGCAATGCCGAATATATTGTGCTGCCCGCAAGCTTAAAGTAACCTTCGCTTCTTTCCTCAAGCTCCTTAATGATTTGGTAGCCGTACATAGGCAATTCAGCGATAAGGGAAAGCAGCAGAGGCCCTATCACTCCTCTAAGTAGCTGGTGCTCATAGGACGGAGACATTGCCGTATTACTCTAACACTTATGGCGAACCTCGTCATCTCAGTAGGAGCTTTCAGAGCAGAGCTCCGCCGGACCTGGTATGGTATAATTTCCTAACCAGTGGAATGCTAGAGAAGATCAAATATATCGTTATTGGGCTGATATTGCTGAGCCTGATCTTAGGCGCTGCCGGGTGTTCCACGTTACTACCCTGGTCAGCTACTCCGCCACAGTCCAGCGACTCAACCAAGCCAATCAATCCTGATTGGACGTTCCCACCACAGGACAGCCAGCCAGCTACACCCTTGCCTGATTTCGCTGATGTCGTGGCAAGAGTAAAACCCGCGGTAGTCTCGGTAACCACCGAGAGGATCTACTATGATATTTTCGAACGTAAATATTCTGAGAAGGGTGCCGGCTCCGGCGTGATAATCGATGCTGAAGGGTATATCGTCACCAACAATCACGTGGTCGAAGATGCTGCCAACATAGAGGTGAAGCTGAATGACGGCCGAACTTGCCCAGCTACCCTAGCAGGTACTGATGCCATAAGCGACCTGGCAGTAATCAAGATTGAGGCCCAAGATTCAGCTTATGCTCAACTTGGCGATTCATCCCAACTGCGTGAAGGCGACTGGGTGCTGGCCATAGGCAATGCCTTTGGCTTGGGGCTTAGGGTAAGTGAGGGTATTGTAAGCGGCTTGGACATAGGGATCACCCTATCGTCAGGAGCGGAGCTACGCAACCTTATCGAAACTACCGCTGCCATCAATCCCGGCAATAGCGGCGGACCACTTGTAAACATGGCTGCTGAGGTTGTGGGCATCACCAGCGCTAAGATCATGGGCGCCGAAAACATGGGCTACGCCCTAAGCATTAACAGTTCAAAACCTATCATCAAAGATATAATCACCCAGGGCTACGTGATTCGCCCCTGGCTAGGAGTGCGGCTATATACTGTCGATGCCTTCGTGGCCGCGGCAAACGGCCTTTCAGTTGATCAAGGAGCGCTAGTTACAGACGTGGTTCCTGGCAGTCCCGCAGAGGCTGCCGGATTGGAGAAGGGCGACGTAATTACTGCATTCCAGGGTAGGGAAACAGTCAATGCTGACGACCTTATCGAGGCTATCCATGAGTGTCAAATCGGCCAAGAAGTAAAGATAACCTTTGTTAGAGGAGAAGAGACCAAGACAACCTTCGCCACCCTGAAACAGACTCCGCCGCCTTAGCAAGGCTTGACTCCAAAAACAACCTCACACTGTGAGATACGGAGCTTCTCTGTGTAGGCTTCTTTCGGCGGAAGACCATCGATGAGTTCCTGAGACAGCGTCTCTTGCCTGATGTAGTCAGCAAAATCAATCATCGCTTGTTTGACTGGCTCTTCTGCCTGATAATAGGTAACGATGCGGTCAGCAATATCGAAATTGGCAGCACGCCGCATGTTCTGAAGACGACGCACAATTTCCCTGCTCATTCCTTCCGCAATCAACTCCGGAGTCAACTCAGTGCTGGTAGCAACCCAATGTCTCGCATCACTGGCCACGCTATAAGCAGACGACTTTCCTAAGGGAGATTCTTCCCTGGAAAACTCTATCTGCTTTACATTTATTTCCTCCCGTATCTGGGCAGCTAGCCTACCCAGGGTTTCCTCCTCTTCTCTAGATTCCACCTTGATCACAGCCTTTCCTAAAGGCTGGCGCACTTTGATCCCGGCGTTGGCCCTTGCTGCCCGGCCTAGGCTCGAGACCTTCATGGCTAGCTCAATATCTCTACTCAATTTGTCAACGATTCTATCCTTATCTGCTACAGGAAAATCAGTCAAGTGAACACTTTCCTTCGCTTCAGAATCCACAGAACGAACCAAGTTCTGATAAAGCTCTTCAGCAATAAACGGCGTAAATGGGGCCAGAAGCCGCGACAAGATAACCAGACACTGATATAGTGTATTATATGCTGCCAGTTTGTCGGCATCCTCCTCGCTCTTCCAAAATCGCCGCCGACTTCGCCTCACGTACCAGTTGGAGAGATCATGCACAAAATCCCCGATTTGGCGCGCCGCCAGGGTAGGATTATAGTTGTCCATCGCCTTAGCTACCTCAGCTATGAGCCGGTTAAGCTCCGAGATAATCCAGTTATCAAGCTCGGAAAGAGACACAGAGTCCGATGGCCGGGGAACAAAATGATCGATATTGGCATAGATGGTAAAAAAGGAATAAGTGTTCCACAAAGTGGACAGGAAATTCCGCATTGTCTTAGCCACTTCTGGCGTAGCGAAGCGATGGACATTCTCCCCGGGAACAGAAGCCAACATGTACCACCTCAGGGCATCAGCACCATAGTCATTGATCACTGTCCATGGGTCGATCACATTGCCTTTGGATTTGCTCATCTTCTCTCCAGAGGCATCGACAACGTGTCCCAAGCAGATAACATTTTTGAAGCAAGGCTGGTCAAAGAGCAAAGTTGATATAGCGTGCAAGCTATAGAACCAGCCTCTGGTTTGGTCAACGGCCTCACAAACGAAGTCAGCAGGAAAGTTTTGCTCAAACTCATCCCTGTTTTCCAAAGGATAATG
>CAYVSN010000172.1:0-3374 GCA_964453875.1 uncultured Dehalococcoidales bacterium | reverse complement strand
AGCGTGGTAGTGTAGCTGGCTATTCTGGAGTAGTCTATTTCTATCTCCTTTTAATCACATAGGTCACAGGTGAGACCCTAAATTATGGGTACACGTTCAAGAACGACACCTTCGAGGTAGCCTATCATAGTCGACTACAAGACTCTTAAGGAGGGGGAGATTCACCCTCACCCTGCCCTCTCCCGTTGAAGGGAGGGGGATTTGGGTAAAACCATGCGAGTGACAATACAACAGAATCCACGGATTAAGATGAGAATGAGACAAAGGGTTAACAAAGGGGTGAAAAGAGGGGACAGACGAATTGGGTTGAAGCTAAAGCTCCCTTATAAAGTCTTTATTTAAGTGGTGGGCAGAAAAATTTGATTACCTACCTGAGGGAATGATGTTGAAAGGTAGCCTTTTTCAGCGCTCTCTTAGTTTATTGCTAAACGATCTCAGGTCTACTTCTTCACCACGTCGAGAAGTCCTACGCCTCTTGGTCATAAGAAGTCCCTTACGTATCTCAGGATTCCTTCGGCCGCACCACCGCCCAAGAACATAGCCATGCCGACAATCGCCGTGCATACTGCAAGCCATCTTTGATGCCGATATAGCCCTCCACTTAGCCCAAAGAGTCCTAGAGCGACCCCGTAATAAATATCCTCTACCAAAATAACCTGGAAGGGCTTCCAGGATAGCTCAGTCAGTGCGAGAACGAACAAAGGACAGGAGCCAACCAGGAAAGCGAGCCAGTAGTTATGCCTTTGGAGCCCATACCAGACGAGGATTGTCACAGGGATAACTATTCGCAACGGGAAGTATACCCTGACGATCCATTCAGAACTCTCGTAAAGTCCGCCGGCAGAAAAAGCATAAGGAATGAAGAAAACGAAGCAAAGTGCAACAAAGACGCCTAACGCTAGCAAGATTTCTTTCGGATGCAAATTTAGGCCACTACCAGCCCACCGGATCGAGCTACATGCACCTTGCCAAATCAACCTGTAGCGTTTCTTTCTTAACAACCCATAGCTTAGAACACCCGTCATGGCCAATATTGGCCCTAGGATAGCAAACAGATTAACATTCGAAGACGCTGCAGGACTTTCAGGTACAACCTCAATTTCGATACCGCTGGGAGGAAGAAAGGCGTTTTCCGCCATTGCCACTACGCCGACCTTGAATTTGCCACTTTTCTGTATCTTCAACTCAGCCTCAAAGTTGACTGCTTCTCCTTTGTCCAGTATGGTAATTGGAGCGATGTGCGATGCCGAAACAACCTCTATTGAACTTGTCGTGCTGCTAACCGTAATGCGAAGATTGTGAATTGCGTAGTCGGCACAGTTGACTATGGTCGCCTTTAACAAAATGACCTCACCAACCTTTACGTTTTTCTCAGACAAGGTTAGCTCGGTGACCTGAAGGCCGGAAGACTCATTAGAAGCTAGATCCTCCGTGGCAGATCTAGCTTGTACTATGCCGCCTGTGATGACTACGCTCAGCAGCAGGGTGCTCAGGGCTCTTAACAATAACAATAAAGCGAAACAAATGTTCACCGTCCTTAATTAAGTAGCTCGATTGCCGTTGCCCAGGCATCAGACCACACACCTTCCCAATAACCCTCAGTGGTCAGCCAGTAGTACCAGATATCGCCAACAAACCACTTCCCTGCAAAAGCATCTCTAACCTTACTCTCACCTGCTTCCCAGCTACTGACGTGGTGCGTCAAGCACCACCAGCACCAACTCTCCTTGTGAGCACCACCAACACTCCAACTGGCATACCCATGTGGATCATAAGTGTTAGAGCCCCAAATCCTTACGTGCACTCTGGTTCCGATATCAGAACTACCCGGGTCCGCAACATGATAATCTTGGGTCTTCCAGTAGTTTTTCCCACCATTTATCGAGTCAAGGAAGTAAACCTGCAGGCTGGAAACCAAACTAGGATGGCGCCATGTAGGGCTAAGCCAATGTGTAAAATCATAGTCAACGTCCCACGCACTGCCCAGCTTGTACCAGATCACGTTTATGGGATCTAGCGGGTTAAGAGCATAGTCGTCACCTGGTTTGTAGGCATTGTCTGTGAACTCAATATGAGCATGGGATGAAGAAGTGAAATGTACTGTCAAGCCGGCAACCAAGCAAATAGCTAGAAAGAAGCTAACTAATCGAAAATTCATCCTTTTCATGGTGTCAACTCCTCGATGTCCTCGATGCTGAGATATTTGGCGCTCTGAGCAGGATCAAGCCTGACTAGGCTCACTTCGACCTCCTTCCCCTCTGCAGGGAGTCGACTAAGAGTTTCCAGGTAGTCTTTGATCATTTGGTTCTGCACTTCCCTAGCTGCGTTGGCACCGAAAAGTCTTGCTATATCATCAAGGTAGCCTCTATTCGCCTCTATGATTCTTGCAATCTCGCCAGAGGCAGGTTTCTGCACAGTCATTCTTATGACTTCAGTCTGGCTTACAGGATAACCGGTTGGCGAAGCCCCACTAGATGTCTCATCAAGCATGATCCCTGCTTGAGCTTTGGACTCCGTTTTCTTCGCTATGTCTGCAAGTTCACTGGGTGTTAACTCTCTCTCCGCTCCACGGCTAACCAATATCCCTGGAAAGCTTCTCTGTCCTTTAGCGTACAGTATCTGGAATATTTGGCTCACCTCATCAAGGCTGATCTCTCGCTCAGCCTGAAGCCTTTCGATTGCATCCACAATTTCATTAGTGCCCAGTTGGCCCTTAGCTTCCAGTTGCTGGACCAGTTCCTCTACTATTGGAACGGAGCTGAGATGCGAACCGCTAGCACCGCTATTGGTCGCTAGAAGTGCGATGCTAGCTATTAGAAGTGCTATGACGATTATGTATACGCCCAGCCTTCTCATTGTACGTTTCTCTCCTTTCTCAACTTTGGGGATACAGGTACAAATTGAACATTCCGCTTGGCTTTGGCGCTGCTATACTCCTATGACTGGCCTTTGAGATTATGGCACCTTCGTTCTGGAATGTCAAGTCGGCTGACAGGTAAAGAAACTCCTTGAGAGACTTCCGAAGCGATATATATATATATAGCTAATAGCTCCGTTTTTCTTACGTTTTCTCATTCGCTGTGAGGGGAGTTTCGGGCAAGCCTTTTTGGATTCCATAGAAATTGATAAAGAGCGCTGAGAGTGAGTATCCTTTCAGCGTCCAAGCGTGGTAGTGTAGCTGGCTATTCTGGAGTAGTCTATTCCTATCCCCTGCTAGTCACACAAATCAGAAATGGGAATGGACATGTTGACTTCCCCTAGGGTGTAATGTATGATCAAATCCATAATCGGAGGCAGGAAAGTGTACCAGAGGTTGCTTGTGCCCTTGGATGGCTCAAAGCTTGCTGAGGCGGCTCTTCCCTTTGCTAGGCAGC
>CAYVSN010000171.1:0-3405 GCA_964453875.1 uncultured Dehalococcoidales bacterium | reverse complement strand
GGTAACCACTGAGGGGGTTAACTGTGTACCAGGAGAGGAGTCAGGACAAGCCTATATTCTAGTCAATCAAGAAGGGCAGAACGTTATCGCTAGTTGTCTCGGTGCTAATGCTAAGCTGCGCCCCGAGCACTTAAACCAGCCCTATGTTAAACATCTATTGGAGGGGTGCCAGAGCATAGCGGTCACCGATCCCCCGTTAGATGTGGTAGCGGAGCTAGTAACCCTAGCAAGACAGCGCGAAATCCCGGTGTTGTGGGATCCCGGAATTCTGGTAAGCCAGGGATGGGAAGCATTGGAGTCTCTTGCCAAACAAGCAGACATCGTCTTCCTGAATGAAGCAGAAGCAGCTGCACTTTTTGAGACCGCAGAGTTAGATATGAGCTTGCAGCACCTCCACAAGTTAGAATTTCGCAAGCACATAGTGCTCAAACTTGGTGCCCAGGGAGCGGCGATGCTTGAACCAGCTACCGGTCTGGTGATCGAAGCCCCTGCTCTACCCCTCAAAGGCATGGGCTTGGACGTAGTCAACACAGTAGGTTGCGGAGATGTTTTCGTAGGGGCGTTTGCTGCTTACCGTGTCTTAGGAGCCAGCATTGGAGAATCACTCATCATGGCCAGTGCGGCAGCAGGTCTTAACGCGACGCGGACTGAGACTCGGGGTGGTCCTGAGCGAGCAAGCTTGGAGGCGCTAGAAGAGCAGAGTCGTAAGCTCGGTTTTGCTTTCCGGGAGCGTAAGCTTTCTTCACTCACCTAGCAGTTTTGTCAAGGAAACGACTTCGACATCGAAATCACGTAGAAGCTTCTTCAGGTCAGCCGCATGCCCTGCACCCGTGACTACTGCAACCTCGTCAAAGCTCTCCAGTACTTTCCTTATTCGCCCCGCCATATGTGCCTCCCTCTCGTCTAAGAGAACTCTTTTGAACACGGGGAATGCTCTTCCCAAGAGTTTCCTGTATTTCTCTGGGTCTCTCTCAAATTCCCGTACTACTTCCTCCAAGCTCAAGTTTGCACGAGGCAGAGATAGGAAGATAACAGGAAAGAGTATCATTTTCCTCAATATCTCCAGGGGATTCAGGAACTCTGATACAAAGGCCTCGCCAAGCCTTCGCTTCGTTTCCTCTATGTCTTTGTCTATGAAGAAAAGCTCGGCTTCTATGTCTCTTGCCCCTTCTACCGCACCCAGCATATCGTTTCCCGGGATTGTGTGATAGATGTCCGCCAGCCGTGCCTGTAACAAAGCCAAAGGATGAAATGACGTTCTACCTTGAAGTAGGACTTCGTACCTTCCTTCGTCAAGTTCAACGCAGACAGCTTGAGGATGGATATCTTGGATAAGCTTCCTGACCTTTTGTCTCAACCTGAAGACGTGTCCTGTCCCTATTATCGTTACCTTTTTCATTTGTCACCTGGCTAGTTGACAAGCCTCGGTGGTCGCCGCACCCTGCCCGTAAGCCTTACGCCCCTTTGGGCACAGGCATTTCCTTGTACCAGAAAACTCGCTCTGCTTCAAGCAAATTGCGATTCCGCCCCATCAAGTTCGCAGCACAGATAATCTTGCGCCTAGAAATAGAAGAAACCCAATCCAACCGCTGCTGCCTTTCCTTGGAGCCCAGGAGGTGATGACCGAGTATGACTATACCAGCTTCTCCGGCCAATTTCAAAGTCTGCGTAATGGGCTATCTTGGTCCTCCAAAGTCAGGCTTGGCAAGTAGATTGGTGGCCAAGGTGCCAGCACGGCGTTGGGTGCCGACAAAGGTGCTGCAGCAAGCATGTCGCCCACATCCTAGCGCAACCCCGGAATCGATAGCTATTCTGCGATATTCAGTCTGGGCTACACAAGCCGCGAATCCCCAGCGATTCCCCTCCAATTATCTGAGTTCGCCTCGCTGGTAGCAACTGAGAATCGCGAAACCAACATCACCATTCCCATCCCTGGACGACCTCTTCAATGGGCATCATAATGATACGAGTCCTCTTAGTGGTGATCATGTTACTGCAACGTCATAAGATAAGCTTAGAAAGGTTGACTTGATAAGGGACAAGAGCTTGTCCAAAAGGGTGGTACAACGAGCCAGGTAGAATTGAGAGGAGGAAAGCCACCCTGTATCCCCTGCATGTTCATTGCCTTCGCGCTACCGTCGTTAGCCTAGATTGATTTGTTCTCTTCTGAAGGGATCGAATTCAAGGCAAGCATTAAAGGGTTTTGTCATGGGCCATCTTATGCTATAGTTGGCGATTCTGACAAAAGCTGATAAGCCGAGAACATGGAATTAAACCAGCAAGCTCAATGGAAAGTACTCGCACCAGCGCCGGACGAGTACTTGCATACTCCAGGCGTCCCTCCTTTGATTGCCCAGCTCCTTTACAACCGTAACGTCAAACCGAGCCAAATCGAGCCCTTTTTGGCCGCTGACCATAGGCTTCAAGGCAATCCCTTTTTGCTCCCTGACATGCCCCAAGCTGTGAGTAGGATATATAAGGCCTTGCTTTCGGAGGAGAAGATCGCCGTCTACGGTGACTTCGATGTCGATGGCGTCACAGCCACAGCTGTTCTTGTCGAAGGGTTATCGTGGCTTGGCGGCAAAGTCACTCCCTACATTCCTGATCGCATTTATGAGGGACACGGGGTGAGTTCAGCAGGTCTAGAAAAACTCCATAACCAAGGAACCGGATTGATTATCACCGTTGATTGCGGCATTGGGAACGTCACAGAGGCAAGACAAGCTCAGGAAATGGGGACAGATATGATTATCACCGATCACCACATCCCATCGGCAACTTTGCCTCAAGCAATAGCTGTCATTAACCCAAAACGAAGGGATTCACGATACTGTTTTTCCGAATTAGCTGGTGTAGGCGTCGCCTTCAAGCTTCTACAAGCTTTGTTTCATCAGGACAGCAGAGAGAAACAGCTCAATGGACTATTAGACCTGGTAGCTCTAGGCACTATCACTGATATGGTCCCCCTCACCGGTGAAAACCGCTACTTAGTGAGGAAAGGGCTGGAGGTGCTTAATGATACTCGTCGCATTGGGCTCCATGAGATGATTAAGCTAGCTCGACTGAAGCTTGGCGAGCTTGATACTGAGCATATTTCCTGGAGTTTAGGACCCAGGCTCAACGCTGCTGGCAGAGTGGGCAATGCTGTCACCAGCTATCGCCTGCTCACCACTTGCTCAGTGGAAGAAGCCCGTGCTTTGGCCAAAGAACTGGAGAAAAAGAATGCTGAGCGCCAAAGGCTGACCAACGAGGTGCTAAGCAAGGCGAGGGAGGAAGTAGCCGACGAAGCTTATTCCGCTCTGCTTGTGCAAGGCGATGAGAGTTATCCTGATGGTGTGATTGGTCTTGTCGCCGGAAAGCTAGCAGAGGAATTCTACCGACCTACTGTAATTCTTAGCCTTAGCT
>CAYVSN010000170.1:0-3419 GCA_964453875.1 uncultured Dehalococcoidales bacterium | reverse complement strand
TAATAGGTCTGGTGTTAGAGGGAAGATGGGGAAGGGCCACCTGGGGTTCGATTTGCGATACGTCATATTCAATAACATCAGCGTACTTCGCATCTTCATCTGATCGATATATTGAATAAGGCTGAGATTGCGGAGCCTGGTCCGTGCCTGTCCAGAGATTGCTTCGGGACTCTGTCCCTTGCAATGACAGGCGAGGAATCTCGCCCCTCGCAATGGCGTCGCAGACATATTTTTCGGTCTTGTCATCAACATCAAAAATGCCAGCTTTAGCTCCAGCCTCGATAGCCATGTTTGCCATAGTGAAGCGGCCATCCATAGATAATGCGCCGATTGCCTCGCCAGCGAATTCCATTACTGAATAGAGAGCTCCATCAACGCCAATGTCGCCGATGGTGTAGAGAATAAGGTCTTTGCCACCAACCCATCGAGGTAACTCCCCGCGGTAGACAAACTTGATTGTCGGCGGCACCTTCATCCATATCTCGCCCGTGGCCATAGCCACGGCGATATCAGTTGAGCCCATGCCTGTGGCGAAGGCCCCTAAAGCTCCATAAGTACAAGTATGGGAGTCAGCACCAACAATCACCTGTCCAGGCAAGACCAGACCTTGCTCAGGTAGGAGCACATGCTCTATACCCATTCTGCCTACCTCGAAGTAAACTAGCTCCTGCTCCTTAGCGAACTCTCGCATTAGCTTTGCTTGCTCGGCGGATTGTATGTCCTTGTTGGGGCAAAAGTGGTCGGGAACCATCACAATCCTTTGGGGCTGAAATACCTTGCTTATTCCTAGCCGCTGGAATTCCTTTATGGCTAAGGGAGCTGTTATGTCATTAGCTAACACTAAGTCAGCCGTGACATTCATGAATTCACCTGGGATTACCTTTGCTTTATTGCTATGGGCAGCGAGGATTTTCTCAGCAAAGGTCATTTCTTCTTCCTATCCACGAACTTTGGGTATCATCAAGGCGCCTATAGTGATGGCCGCAGTAATAGTGGAAATCAAGTATAGCCCAGCACCGGCAGCCAAGCCTATTGCAGCGGTGACCCAAATGCAGGCCGCGCTAGTCAATCCCGCTAGTCCACCCTCACGCATACCACGGAAGATAACACCGGCACCAATGAAGCCAATTCCAGCCACTACTCCAGCAGCAACTCTCGAGGGGTCGGCACCGCCGTTAAAGCCATATATGGAAGCTAACGTGAATAGTGCTGCCCCCGAAGAGATAAGTATGTGAGTGCGCAGCCCTGCTGCCTTTCCGTGCCGTTCTCGCTCATAGCCGATACCTGCTCCTAAACCAGCAGCCAGTAGCAAGCGCAGTATCATTTCTACCCATTCAGGCATCTAAAGACTTCCTCCTCTTTGCCTCTTCCCAGCCAAGTGCGTATTCTTCATACGGGCTTTGGCTCTAGCCTTCATGGTACCAGCTAAGACTCAAAAAGCGCAGACGGGTTGATTCCTGAACCTGGGACAAGGGTAGATTTCACAGTTTCCCCTCTCCCACGGATAGCAACCACTTCAAGTCCCTTGTCACCGGATGTCAGCACCTCAAGGCTTTGATGGCAAGTGGCCGGTGATGGAACCATAATAAGCGCCGCTTCTAAAAGCGCATACCTTCGTCTCAAGGTCTGGTAAATTCTTATAGTCTTTGTAGGCGAACTTAATCTTAGCCTTTGGCGCCATGCTGGCCTCCTTTCGCTGCCAGCAGGCGATTCAGAGCATTCATATATGCTTTGGCGCTGGCTACAATGATGTCGGTGGATGCGCCGCGCCCCGTGTAAGTCACGCCATCGCTCTCGATCCTGATTAGCACCTCTCCAATAGAGTCAATTCCTTCGGTAACCGATTTAACAGTGAATTCTGTAAGCTTATTGGGGATGCCGACTATGCGGTTAATAGCCTTACATACGGCGTCTACTGGACCTGTACCCAGAGCAGCATCAGCCAAGCTCCGCCCCTCAGGCTCAATAAGCCTGACTGTAGCTGTCGGCAGGCTATGGTCACCACAAGAGACTTCTACGTGGTCGAGATGATATAGCTCGGTGACAGTGCGAAGCTCCTCAGCTACCAGGGATTCGATATCCCGGTCTGTGATCTCCCTTTTCTTATCGGCCAACTCTTTGAAGCTTCGGAAGGTGAGGTTCAACGCCTCTTCACTCAAGGCATAGCCGAGCTCGGCCAATCTCTCTTTGAAAGCGTGTCTGCCACTTAGCTTGCTTAGCACTAAGGTGCTTGAGGGAATACCTACGGATCTTGGGTCGATAATCTCATACGTAATGGCCTTTTTTAACACGCCATCCTGGTGAATACCTGACTGATGACGGAAGGCATTTGCGCCAATAATAGCTTTGTTAGGCTGGATGGAAAAGCCGGTGAGTTCGCTTACCAGCCGACTTGTCCTGTAGATTTGAGTAGCATCGATGTTGGTGGAAAGATCAAAGAAGTCGTGGCGAGTTCTTAGCGCCATGACAATCTCTTCCAGGGAAGCGTTGCCGGCTCGCTCGCCGATGCCATTGATGGTGCATTCAACTTGCCTTGCTCCCCTCTGTATCGCTTCAAGGCTATTAGCTACTGCCAGACCCAAATCATTGTGGCAATGGACGCTTAGCACAGCCTTGCCAAAGTTGGGTACGTTGGACATGATCCCTTGAATCAAGTCGCCGAATTCCCCAGGCATGGCATAGCCTACGGTATCAGGTATGTTCACCGTAGACGCTCCGGCATCGATCACTGCTTCCAAGATTTGGCAGACATAAGCAAGGTCAGCACGGCTGGCATCCATGGGTGAGAATTCAACATCATCAACATAGTTCTTGGCTCGAGCTACCATCTCCCGGGAGAGCTTTAGGGCTTCCTCACGGCTCTTCTTAAGCTGATAGGAAAGGTGTATATCTGAAGCCGAAAGGAAAACATGGATTCGGGGCTGCTTTGCCCCCTTAACTGCCTCCCAGGCCGCGTCCACAGCCCCAATGTCAGCGGAAGCCAAAGCACAAATTGTGGGGCGCTTGACCTCCTGAGCGATGAGGCGCGCAGCCCCGAAGTCGCCGGGTGAGCTAGCAGGAAAACCAGCTTCAATAACATCCACACCAAGCTTATCCAATTGCCTGGCTATTTCCAGTTTTTCTTGGGCATTCAAGCTCGCCCCTGCCGCCTGCTCCCCATCTCTTAAAGTGGTATCGAAAATGATTACCTTGTCCATGGTTTGCTCCTTAAGTTGAGTTCCTCTGCTTCTTATCTCAACAACCTTCTAGCTTCACCTTGGGTGAGTTCCTCCTCGGTAGACTCGTACATTGCCTTCGGACAGTCAGAAGTGTTCTGGATGGTCCCTTCTTTTGGCTTCTTTCTATGAAGGAGTCGGTCTCTCAGGTAGCCAATAACCGGATAAGGTGCTTCGCGTCACACTTCACGTCTTCAGCCAGGG
>CAYVSN010000169.1:0-3423 GCA_964453875.1 uncultured Dehalococcoidales bacterium | reverse complement strand
TTTCTAATGCAGCTCATTGCACCTCCTTGTTATTAATCGTTTAGACGACAATTCGATTCCTCCAACCAATCAGTGTACCATTTTTGGCTTGCTTATACAAGCTTGCTTTACTATAAACAAGCAGGCTTGACTAGTATAAGTGAGCCATGTGCAGATGTCAAGGCCTCAACAACTCATTTTTGGAGAAATCTCCAAGGGTGATATCGCTCTGAATAGGAACCCTAGGGGAGTTTGAAGCAGGGAGGGGAGTAATTAGCCAGACTGTTGTCAGGAGAAGGAAATCAAATTCGGTGACCTTCAGTTAGATGGCGTTCGGCTGGCAGCGGATGTCAATCTAGAGAGGGATAGGCAGGTACAGAAGGCAAGGGATTAAGGCACAAGGACGTCGCGTGGGGAGTCGAAGGGAATAAGGTGGTAAAGAAAGATGCTAACAACACAGGCGCATGCGGATTAGAATATGATGAATGGGCCGTTTCTTTAAAGCGACACCGGGGCCTTCAGTGAGGCACTACTATGGAGACTCCACCGCATCCTTTCTCAGGTCCAGGGCCTCGTAATCCAGGTTTTCCTCCTCCAGCCTCTGCATCACTGCCGAAACCACGTCTTCAGCACAAACAATCAGGAAAGGCAAACCGCAGTAAGCTGCTTCCACGGCTGCTTCCCTGACACCGTAGAAATAGTGAGGCGTTATACCTAACTGCTTCAGTGCCACCAGAGCTTCAACGCCAATGGCTCCCACTAGCTTGGCTCTGTCAACCTCTTGTTTCAACCTGGCCAGGTCGGAACTTCTGGAGCCCCCCTGTTGTACGTTGGGCACTTTAGCTATAGTTACCTTGCCAGTTTCCAGCTTTATCACTCCTTCCACGTTAGAGATGCCAACGTCTTCACCTTGCTTAGCCTCAGATACAACTATTCCTCCAGGTTCCTTATCGCGTACAACGCCAGAGGCAAACAGCAAACCATCGCTCATATATAGCGATACTGGCTGACCTGCCGATAGTTCGTCATCAGCTATAGCAGTAGAAACGGAAATATCGCTCACTACCTTGCTCACAAACGCAGAGTAACCTTGCAACTGCCTGGCCATCCTTAGAATCCAATTCACCCCTTCTCGGGTCACCTTATATCTGGAACGACCTTGACAGCTAAGCCAGCCATCCCTTATCAATTCCTTGACATACTCAGACACCGCCTGAGAGGTTATGTTCAGCTTCTTAGCAATATCCTTTTGCTGGATATTTGGTTGATTTGCTGCCACCTCGAGCAATATTTGAAACTTTGTGGTCAGATTCTTGCTTCGCAGTATCTCCGCCATGTCAAACACATTATAGCATTTGCTGGTCAGAGCTACATTGGCAGCAGTCCAAAGCGAGCTTTTGGTGGATGGAACAATGGCCTGACCGAGACAGGGATTGCCACGCCTTCGGCTCGCAATGACAATGAGCAATGTTCTCTCTAAAGACAAGGCGGCCTGCACATTTCTTGCCCTACGCCAAATTGGAAGCATTCTACATGAATTTGAGATCTCAGACTTGGATAAAGGTTTATGGGACGCGCTCAGGAGCAAGCGAACTGGAGCACACACTCTCCAGTATGCATTCATTGCAGCGAGGCCGCCGGGCATGACATATTCGCCTGCCGTGCCTTATTAGCTGGAGATGGAACTGATAAACTTCTGAAGGCGGGATTTGCTCTTGCAGCAAGTTATGCGCCTGCTCTATAGAAACTCCAGAGGGAATCAGCCCTAATCTTTTGGCTAATCGAAAAACGTGGGTGTCCACCGGCAAGCATGGCTTGCCCAGGGCAAAAAGAAGCACACAGCTAGCTGTTTTGGGACCCACACCAGGCAAATGCATGAGATAATCCTTAGCCTCAGGCATATTCATTGCTTCAAGAGAATCAAGGCTGATGAAGCCCTGCTCCCTCTCAATTTCCTCAAGTATCTGCTTTATCCTCACCGCCTTGACCTGAGATAAGCCTCCCAATCTAATAGCCCGAGCGATCTGCTCCACAGGGGCAGAGGCGATAGCCTCCCAGCTACCAAAGGTGGCTATCAGCGACTCAAAGGCTCTTCCAGAGTTCACGTCAGAGGTGTTCTGAGAAAGGATAGTCCCTACAAGCACAGCAACAGGCTCTTCTCTTTGTTGCCACTGCAGAGAGCCATATTCCTGCTCTAAGAGCTTGATAATTTCTTCAATAGTGGTTATCTTTGCTTTACTAGGAAATGCTTCCAAGATTTATGATAGTGTAGCTCACAAAGTCCGTATGAGAAAGAGCAGAGTCATTTTGGATATGGATCCCGGCATAGACGACGCCCTAGCCTTGATTCTAGCCTTATGCTCTCCTGAAATCCAAGTTCTCGGAGTGACTACGGTGGCGGGCAACGCTACGGTGGAGGTAACCAGTGCCAATGCTCGCCGAGTGCTGGAATACCTTGATGTATGGGATATTCCAGTTGTAATGGGTGCGGCAGAACCCATGGAACACCCTTTGGTCCATGCCCTAAACCATCACGGCCCAGACGGCCTAGGCGAATCAGACCTGCCCTCCCCTAGGCTTCCGCTACATCCAGCAGAGGCTTGGGGTTTTCTGGCCCAGTTGGTCTCAGATGCCCCGGGTGAGATCACGCTAGTGGCAACAGGGCCTCTAACCAATGTGGCTAATGCCTTCCAACATCATCCCAAACTGTCCAGATATCTCGCTAGACTGGTTCTCATGGGAGGAGCTTATGGTCTCACTCCCTACGGCAAAGGAAATCGAACTCCCTTTGCCGAGTTCAACATCTGGCAGGATCCCGAGGCAGCTCATACAGTCTTCAACTCTGGAGAAGATATCTACGCTGTAGGGCTAGACGTATCCATGGATCCTGCAAGCTGTTTGAGCAGCCAACATTTGGAACGGATCAAAACTGGCGGCACACCTGCTGCTCGCCTTGCAGCCCAACTAGTGCAACATGGCATAAAGCGCCAGGGATGCTGCAAAATGCATGACCCCTTAGCCTTGTCGGCTCTGCTCGACCCTTCCCTGTTCGATTTCATATCAGTGCCTGTGGAAGTGGTCACTGGAAATGGATGGGACCGAGGAATTACCCGTGTTTTGCCTCTGGAAAAAGCTGGTGAAATGCCATCAATACATGTAGCCGCGGCTGTGGATGGGCCTCGCTTTGTGAAGTTATTCCTGTCGCGTATATTGGAGAAATAGGATGGTCAGCCTGGTAGTATGCGGTGCCATCAATTGGGACACTAGCTGCTTCGTAGAGCGGCTGCCGTCGCCCGGAGAAGAAGTCCGCGTAAGACATATCACACGAGTATCTGGGGGAACGGGAGGCAATGTAGCGGTAGCTGCAGCGCGTATTCTCGGGGCTAGAGAAGTTGCCTTAATCGGCGCTCTGGGAGAAGATAACCTCGCTCACCAGCAAGTAGC
>CAYVSN010000168.1:0-3472 GCA_964453875.1 uncultured Dehalococcoidales bacterium | reverse complement strand
CTCAGAGAAGAGTAGGATTGCGAGTATTGGATGTCTAGCTTTCAGATAGCATTTACCTGGGTCTGCGTCGCCTTTTCTCAGCTACTTTGAGCCTAGCCAAGGAGCGACGCAGAGCTGCTTCTGCGACAGCGGCATCGACCTCAGGTGCTCGGGCCTTAAGAATCTCTTCGGCACGACACTTGGCAGCCTCAGCACGAGTCACATCAATTTCCTCAGCACGTTCACAAGCATCAGCTAGAACAATTACCTTATCGGGACGCACTTCGAGGAAACCACCGCTTATGGCGAGATATTGCTCCTCATTATCCTTTCTTATGAGCAAATCTCCAGGCCGAAGCATGGTCATTAAAGGAGCATGATGAGGGAGAATGCCCAACTGGCCCTCCGTACCCCAAGCAACAACCAGATTAACATCATCGGAGAAAACCATTCTCTCCGCAGTAACAACCTCAAGTCTAAACGTAGCCACTATCCTTCACTCATCTTCCCAGCTCTTTCCACTGCCTCGTCTATGTTGCCCACCATGTAGAAGGCAGCCTCAGGAAGGGTATCATGCTTCCCTTCCAGGATTTCCTTGAAACCTCGTACTGTCTCCTTGATAGTCACATATTTCCCAGGAGTGCCGGTGAAAACTTCAGCCACATGAAATGGCTGGGAACAAAACCTCATAATGCGACGCGCTCTGTTCACAGCGATCTTGTCCTCTTCGCTCAATTCTTCCATGCCCAAAATAGCTATTATGTCTTGTAGTTCCTTATACCTTTGTAACGTTTGCTGCACCCCCCGAGCTACCTGATAGTGCTCCTCAGTAACAACAGCAGGGTCAAGTATCCTAGAGGTTGAGGTCAAGGGGTCAACAGCAGGATAAATCCCCAGCTCAGCAATAGAACGGTCCAAGGCGATAACAGCATCCAGGTGACCATAGGTAGCTACTATGCCCGGGTCAGTGTAATCATCGGCAGGCACGTAGATTGCCTGAAAGGATGTGATCGAGCCCCTCTTAGTTGTGGTTATCCTTTCTTCTAGCTCACCAACATCAGTGCCTAATGTTGGCTGGTAACCCACTGCCGAGGGCATGCGCCCCAGCAACGCCGATAATTCCATATTAGCTAAGACATACCGGTATATGTTGTCTATGAAGAAAAGGACATCTTGTCCCTCAACATCACGGAAATATTCCGCCACAGTGACACCAGTTAGTCCTACCCGAGCTCGAACACCAGGGCTCTCATTCATCTGACCAAAGACAAGAACAGTTTTGTCTAGAACTCCGGACCTTTGCATTTCTAACCAGAGGTCATTCCCCTCTCGTGACCTTTCACCCACGCCGGCAAAAACAGAAAAGCCGCCGTGCTCAGTGGCAATATTGCGAATCAGCTCCATGATAATAACTGTCTTACCCACACCTGCTCCGCCATACGCCCCAATCTTTCCCCCTTTAGTGAAGGGGGTGATAAGGTCTATCACTTTGAGCCCAGTCTCCAAAACTTGAGGAGTCGTCTCCTGCTCTACTAGAGGAGGCGGCGGACGATGGATAGGAAGCCTTTGTTCAGCTTTTACCTCCCCAAGTCCATCCAAAGGCTCACCAAAGACATTGAACAGCCTGCCCAGGGTCGCCCTGCCCACTGGCACAGTTATCGGGGTTCCCATGTCGACTGCCTCAGCACCCCTCGCCAGTCCATCCGTGGAAGTCAAGGCGATACCGCGCACCCAGTTATTGCCAATATGATGCTGCGCTTCAACAATGATTTTGCCACCGTCTTGAGGAATCTCTATGCCGTTGTTTATCGCTGGCAGTTCATCAGGGGGAAATTCCATATCAATTACCGTCCCGATAACCTGAACAACCTTTCCCCTTGCGCCTTCTGCCATTCCTTACCTCCTTGCTAGGGCCCCAGAACCTCCGCTAATATCACAAATCTCTTTAGTAATCGCCTCTTGCCGAACTTTGTTCAACACCAGCGTCAAGTGTTCCGTAAGTTCCTTAGCATTATCGCTGGCATTGCGCATGGCTACCATCCGCGCCGATTGCTCACTGGCAACAACCTCAAGGATGGCATGGTATACCTTCATCTCCACATACCTTGGCAGCAGCTCATTTAGGACAACACCAGGCTTGGGCTCATAGATGTAGTCTACTGCTTGAATTGGGGGTAATTTAGCTGGCTCAATAGGGAGCAACACCTCGATTGCAGGTCGCTGCACCATAGTGGTGACGAAACGAGGATAAGCAAGATATACCAGGTCAAAATCACCATTGCCATAGTCTTCAATGACGACGCGTGAGATGGGAAGGGTTTCCAATAGGGTAGGCCGGTCGCTAATTCCCGTGAACTCGGCGTGAATCTTTTGACCGGCACGAAGCATGAAAGCCCGCCCCTTACGGCCCACAGTAACAAGGGTAACAGGCAAATTCTGCTCCAGAACAAAGCCGGCAACGAGGCGATTCATATTGGTATTCAAGCTGCCACATAAGCCACGGTCGGTAGTCATGTGAACTATGGCGATTCTTTTGACTTCCCTGCTTTGCAACAAGGGATGGATTGCTTCAGCAACTCGAGATTGGGCTGCCAAATCAGCAATCACCTGGCTTATCTTGTCAGCGTAAGGTCGCCCCGCCACCGCCTGGTCTTGAGCCCGCCTCATCTTGGCAGTAGCAACCATCTCCATTGCCTTGCAAATCTTGGCGGTGCCTTCAATGCTGCGTATACGCCGACGGAGAATTTGAGTTGTGGCCATTATCCTCTAGTTGTACTTGAACTCCTTATGTCACCCTGTGCGCAGTGAAGGACCTCAGAGATTCTTCACCTGTAGCTCAGAACGAGACCAAAGTCATTCCTTGCCCTTCTAGTAAGTGCTAGCTCCTTTGAATTCCATTATGGCAGCTTTCAAAGCTTCTTCAGTCTCTGCCTTTATCTCCATGTCGTCATTGATCCTTTGCTCCAACTCATGGTAGTTGCTTTCCATAAACCTGTGAAAATTCCCCTCCCAGGCGATTACTCTGTCTACAGGTACATCATCAAGATGGCCATTGGTTACGGCGTAGAGAATCGTTACTTCCTTCCCTAAGGACGCAGGCGCATATTGTGGCTGCTTCAATACTTCAGTAATACGCCTGCCACGCTCGAGTTGATCTCTAGTAGTCTTATCCAGTTCGGCGGCACCAAACTTGGCAAAAGCTTCCAGCTCACGAAACTGAGCAAGCTCCAGTCGTAACCTGCCAGCTACCTGCCTCATGGCTTTCCTTTGCGCAGAGGCACCAACTCGAGAAACTGACAACCCCACATTTATGGCGGGGCGGATGCCCGCATTGAACAGGTCTGTTTCCAGATAAATTTGCCCATCGGTAATGGAAATCACATTTGTGGGAATGTAAGCTGATATGTCTCCGGCTTGAGTCTCAATAATGGGCAGAGCAGTAAGGGAACCACCGCCATACTGGGGAGCTAGCTTAGCTGCCCTCTCCAGAAGC
>CAYVSN010000167.1:0-3476 GCA_964453875.1 uncultured Dehalococcoidales bacterium | reverse complement strand
ACACCATAACAGTTGAGCTGCCTCCCAGAGCCTCAGATCCCACGGCTGAACCAATTCCCCTGACCATCGAATACGAAGATGAGGATATTCTGGTTATAGACAAACCCGCTGGACTGACAGTTCATCCCGCCCCAGGACATCCCAACCACACCCTGGTGAATGCCATTCTGGCTCATTGTCCAAAGCTGGCAGTAAGCGACGACTCAACACGCCCGGGTATAGTCCACCGACTGGACAAGGACACATCGGGGCTCATGGTGATGGCTAAAAACGACTTCGCGCGGCAATATCTAGTGAGTCAATTCAAAAGTCATGCTGTGACTAAAGGCTACCTAGTATTGGTTAGAGGCAAGCTATTTCCTGGCCAAGGAAGAATTGAAGCACCTATCGGGCGAGACCCACACAACAGGCAGAAAATGGCAATAGTTGAAGGCGGGAGAGAGGCCATCACCAAGTATAGAGTTAGAGAGCATTTCGGCGATTATAGCTTTCTGGAGGTTAGTCCGGAGACTGGGCGCACCCACCAGATCAGAGTCCACCTGTCAGCGATAGGCCATCCTGTTGTTGGCGATGCCGTCTATGGAGCAAAGTCGCCCCATATTAACAGGCAATTTGTCCATGCCTACCTTCTTGGTCTCCGCCTGCCAAGCACCGGGAAATATCAGAGATTTGCCTGCCGCTTGCCTCGAGACTTGAGGCAAGCTCTGGAAGCCTTAGCTGAAAAGGCATAAGAGGCTTGCTCAGGACATGAATATGTGATAGATTCTGACCACAAAACATAAAATAGAAAGGAAGGGACAAGCAACATGAAGTCTTTTGGAGAACTTGACAGAGAGCAAACGCGAAGAGAAACTAGCTTCCTGTCTCAGTTGATGGGTGAGACTACGATGGAAGGTTTGGTCCAATTCGAAGCTGACTTAACTGAACAGAGAAACCAAGCTCTATTTGGGATAGCCACGGAGATAGAAGACACTGAAGCAGCCCTCAACCAAGCTGAACAACTCGTCCAGAGACTCAGGGAACACTTGGAGGAGTTGAAAGGTTTGCAGCGAGTCCTCTCCAAGCAAGAGCGTGGCAAACGCTAATATGCCACAGTCAGGACCTGCGTTAGAAACACCGGTTAGAGTTCGCTTCGCACCCAGCCCCACTGGATATCCACATTTGGGCAACATTAGGACTGCCCTGTTCAACTGGCTCTTCGCTCGCCGCTACGGTGGTAAATTCATTCTGCGCGTTGAAGATACCGATGTTGCCCGCAAAGTGGAGGGGGCAGTGGAGATGATACTGGATAGTCTGAGGTGGCTCGAACTGGATTGGGATGAGAGTCTCTACTTCCAATCGCAGCGGCTGGATATTTACCGCGACGTTGCCAACAAACTGCTCAGAGAAGATCAAGCCTATTTATGCTACTGTTCCGCGGAACGGCTTGAGGCAATGCGACAAGGGCAAATAAAGCGTAAGCAGCCGCCAAAATATGATGGCCGTTGCCGAAACCTAACACAACCGCAGAAAGCGCAGCTAAAGGCCGAAGCTATCACAGCTGTGGTTCGCTTTAAAACACCGCTTGATGGGGAGACAACTTTCCAGGACTTAATTCGTGGCAGGGTGAGTTTCCAAAATAGCACTCTGGATGATTTCGTGTTGCTAAAGTCTGATGGCTACCCCACGTATCATTTGGCCAATGTAGTGGATGACCATTTGATGGCTATTTCACACGTCCTCAGGGCTGATGAATGGCTTTCCAGCACTCCTCGTCACACGCTGATTTACCAGGCTTTGAATTGGCAAGCTCCACATTTTGCCCATCTACCTATGATACTCGGACCTGACCGATCTAAGCTTTCCAAGAGGCATGGCGCTACAAACATCATCGAATACAGGGAGCAAGGTTATCTCCCCGAGGCAATGATTAATTTCTTGGCGTTGCTGGGCTGGTCGCTTGATGATAAGACTGAGCTGCTAACTCGGGAAGAGCTGGTTAAGAACTTCTCTCTGGAAAGGATAAGCAAAACTGCGGCTGTCTTCAATAGGGACAAGTTGGAATGGATGAATGGAGTTTACCTGCGCCAACTGAGTCTGGATGAACTCGTCCGACAAGCCACTCCATTTCTAGACAGGGATTTGCCACTTTCGGTAAGACGTCCCTTGGATAGCGATTATGCCCGTCAGGTTATGTCCCTTATCCAAGAACGTGCCAAGACTTTGGCTGAAGTGCCTCGCCTTTCCGATTTCTTTTTCCTGGATGAATTGCAGTATGAGACTAGCTTGCTCTTGAGCGGGGGACTGAGCTCCAAGGCAGCCATCGGGGCAATTAAGGCCCCTTTGAAAAGGCTGGAGGCAGTGGGAGTTTGGGATCCCAAGTCACTTGAGGACATCCTCCGCCCAGTAGCTACGGAGTTGAACTTGAGTACAGCGAAGTTCTTTGGGTTGTTACGAGTGGCCATCACCGGGCGCAGTGCAGCACCACCGCTGTTTGAAACCATGGCGGTTCTGGGCCAGGGCAAATGCTTCAGACGACTCATAACGGCTCTGGATAGGCTTTCTGCCTTGGCTTGGGCACAAGACAAATAGCATTTGCGCCATTGTATGCTACAATGGCGTGATAAAATAGACCCTGAGCCTAATTAGGGGGTGGCATAGATTATGGCTACAGAAAAGAAGAAGGCAATCAACAGGCTGCAATCAATATATCCCTTGCGGGCTATAGTTGACGAAAGGTACAAGAGAAGCTCCGAGGCTATGAAGGCGGGCAAACCTACTGCTTGGTCCATGGTTAACTGGTGGTTACCGGAAGCTATCCTCAATGTTATGGGTGTAGAAACTATGTACCCCGAGAATTACGGGCCGGTCTGTGCTGCCACGGGAGCTGCCGAAGCTTACTTGAATCGTGCGGACGCTGAGGGCTTCCCGAGTCATCTGTGTGGCTATGCCCGAAACACTTTGGGCTATAGCGCCAGAATGATGAAGGACTTGGGAGGTGAAATACCCCCTGAGGCACCCATGGGGGGGATGCCCAAACCTACATTGCTCTTGAGCTCAGGTATTGCGTGCGATGCCAGGTACAAGTGGTTCCAAGCGCTGGGGCGCTACATGGATGTGCCAGTATGGGTTCTTGAGTTGCCCCATCCCGGGATGGAGGAAGAGGCCACGGAGGGTGTTCACGAGCATAATATCAGCTTCATGGTCGAAGGGTTGAGGGAGTTCGTTACCTTTCTGGAACGGCTATTGGGCAAGAAGATGGATTGGGACAAGTTATATGAGGCACAGCGAGATATAGAGGAAATCTGCCTGGTATGGCATAACACAAACGAGCTGCGCAAGGCAAAACCCTGTCCTATGCACGCCAGGGACTTTTGGACCTGCATGACCGGTGCACTCTTCCCGTCGGGGAATCTGAAAGAACTGCTGGAGCTCTATCGGAAGACATATGATGAGGTCAAGTATAGAGTTGATAATAATATGTGTTCTACACTTGA
>CAYVSN010000166.1:0-3593 GCA_964453875.1 uncultured Dehalococcoidales bacterium | reverse complement strand
AACAGCTCTTAGGCTCCTTAAGATGTCAACAGGTCTAGAATTGTACCTTGCCTCTCTACCATAAGGGACGGGACAATCCGTTTCTAAGAATAACCTATTCAGGGGTGTTTCCTTGACTGCCCTTCTGTGCTCTTCATGATACTCCGTGGCGGGCGTAGCGGAGACAAAACATCCCGCGTCAATTACATCCCTGAGTACGCTGGAAAAACCGGTAAACCAGTGGAAGACGGCTTTGTCTACCCCACTATCTTCAACTAGCTGTAGCGCATCCTTCCAAGCATATCTGCTGTGAATTATCGCCGGTTTGGCATATTTCTTAGCCAAGTCTAGAAGACTGCTCAAAACATCTTTTTGCATTTCCTTCGATACGGCCTTCACCACTCTCTTATCATAGTCTAGACCTATTTCGCCAATGGCATATGCTGTAGCAATGTTTTGCTCTATGAATTGCAAGTTGTCATTGACCTGAGGAGATTCAAGATTAGCTAGCTGCCAAGGATGTAAGCCTAAAGCGGGATAGACAAGAGTGTGATATTCTTGCGCAATTTCCAGTATTTTCACATTTGACTCCAGGTTCGAACCCACAGCCACTATAGCAATGACGCCATTCTCCTTAGCTTCCTCAAGCATCAAATCAGGATTCTCTAATTCATCCAGATGAGCGTGGCTATCGATCAACCTATACAACTGAGGACAAAGTCCCTAAATGTTCTTCTCGGCAAGTATGCCTTTATAGTAATTAGTCCCGGCTTCTGTCGGCTTGTAACTGTAAAGGGCAAATCTATCTCCTGGATCCTTAGTAATTAACTCGGCGGACACGAGTGCTCTCAGTATTGCTTCACCAAAGTACCCACCCAAATGAAGATGGTGGTCAGGTACCGGTTTCCCGGTTGATTCATATTCCTTGCAAATGCTACCCAAAAGCCTAGCCGGCTCCTCCTCCAAGCTCATGAGAAGGGCTCGCATAGTTTCCGTCTTATTGATTACAGCGACAAAATCTTCAAAGACACCCATAATCGCTCAGCTTCTGATCCTTGTGATAAACTAGAGGTCGCCGGGATGATTTCCATCCAGTCTCGCCGCCCTTAGCCTCATTTCTGTATCCTTTGCAACTCCTGCCGCCACTTTGATTGCAAGCCTTTTCCTTGCTTTACGTCCCTTGTATTGGATTTCCTTCCCAAGGCCGCTAGCAGCCTCCTGTTCGGCGGGGGAAACGAAGACAAAGCCTCTGCCGCCAAAGAACATGTTGCCCACGGAATTTTCATTGAACCCTAGCCCGACCTGTTGAAACACCCCCGCTGGCTCTCGAAAGTATGGGTTGGCAAATGCCTCCCTGACCGCTTGCTCTTGCGTGTCATACTGCCTACCAGTGCATTCTGAATCATATCGAACACTGGCAAACCTTGCCTGCCTTACACCGTGTCATACTCCTATGTTCTACCGTCATGGGCCAGCATGGTGTAGGCCTCGTTGTCCTTCTTAAGTTCTCCCCGTGCCTACTTTTCCTTCCCCAAGTTCCTGGGTGGATGGTATTTCATAACAAGCTTTCTAAAGGCATGTTTTGCCTCTTGCCGCTTTGCTGTTTCAGGCATGCCAAGAACCGAGCAATAGTCTTTCATCCTATTTTGCATCCTAGTTCAAGCTGAGGACATAACATTTTAACCCCCCACCTGTCATCTTGGCAACGTAGCGTGTGGTCACAAGGATCCGTTGTTGACAGTCGAGAGAGGCTGTGCTACGGTAAACGGAGATTCAGAACCCTGTGAGGGTAACCCAAGTGAATTACAGTCGGGAATTACTCAAAGGAAACACTGATCCTCTGCTGCTTTACCTAATCAACTGCCAGCCCACATATGGTTACCAAATCATAAAAGAGCTGGAGAAACGGAGTAACGGATATTTCCAATTCAGAGAAGGAACTCTTTATCCCGCCCTCCATCGGTTGGAGAGGAATAAGCTGATCAAGGGCAGGTGGCAGAAGCTGCCCAATGGGCAAGAAAGGCGATACTACTACATAACTAGGAAGGGACAGCAAGCATTGGCTAAAAGACTAGTTGCGTGGCGGGATTTCTCTACCGCAGTTCAATCGATTATACAGCTACAAATGACCTAGCACCGGGATGGCAGACAAACTAAGCGACTACTTGGACGATTTCGAAATTTGCCTCAAGGTTGATTCGAAGATAAGGGCCAATGTATCTCGGGAACTACGCGCTCACCTTGAAGATAGAAGTCAGGAGCTAAAGGAAAGTGGACTCAGCGAAGAGGAGGCAGTCAAAGTCGCTACGGATTCCCTTGGCTCCTCGCAGTTTGTTGCCCAGCAAATGTACTTTGTACACAGTCAAGGAAGCTGGGAAGAGGCATTTTTCGCCGCCTTGCCTCACCTTTTGGTGGCATCGCTTTTCACTTGGTATTACTGGCAAAACATCGCTTTCGTATCAATTGTACTGATAGCAACCGCGTGCGTCGTTGTCTACGGATGGTGTCATGAAAAGCCAGTATGGTTTTTCTCTTGGCTAGGGTATTATCTTCTACCAGTAATTATCGGCGGGATTCTGCTAATCTACCTACTTCAAGGTTGGACTTGGCTGGTCGCGGTTGTCTATATCCCACTAGCACTGTTTGCGCTTACCTATATTGTTAAGCAAACCGCAAGCCGTGACTGGCTTTATGTATCGCTGATGCTAGCTCCTGTTCCTGTGGTGCTCAGTTGGTTACTGTCGCTGGGCACGGAAGGCGAATTCTTCACAAATGGTATAGGACTAGGGCAATTGCAACAGGCTCTTCCTGGGGCAATTGCCAGTTTCCTTGCTCTAGCAGCGGCAACTGCTGGCTCCGTTCGCTTAAGGCAACGATGGTGCAAGACGGCTGTTCTATTGATTCCACCAATTGTGATTCTGACTTCCGTGACTTTGGCAACCGGACAGTACATCAACTTATGTGGATGGTTGATATTGACTTTGTCGCTCTGTGCTGTGGTTAGTCCAGCATGGCTGCAATATAAGTTTCAGTAACGTCTTTGGGCCTTATGTTCATTCGCTACTTCTGATTCCATAAGCTTAGGTGAGCCTGATAGTCCTTTTCATAACGTAAGCCTAGATGCTCATAAGCAAGTTTGGTAACCACCCTACCACGAGGTGTGCGCTCTAGGAAGCCTAGTTGAAGGAGATATGGTTCATAGACACCCGTAATAGTGTCAGCATCTTCACTAATAGAAGCAGCGATCGTATCTAAACCCACAGGCCCACCATCAAATTTCTCGATTATAGCTTGCAATAGCCTATGGTCCACACTATCCAAGCCTATGGAATCTACCTCGAGCTTGGACAGCGCTTCTAGAGCTGTGGACTCAGTAATCACTCCGTCCGCCATGACTTGGGCATAATCCCGAATTCGCTTAATGAGCCGGTTAGCCACCCTCGGGGTACCCCGAGCGCGTTTAGCAATCTGAAAAAGGCTATTCCCTTCCACTCGCACTTTGATAATAGCTGCAGACCGTTCTAGGATTGTCTCTATCGCTGCCTGATCATAAAAATCAAGGTGGTATATTGCCCCAAATCTATCTCGAAGTGGAGGGCTCAAGAGAGCAAAGC
>CAYVSN010000165.1:0-3602 GCA_964453875.1 uncultured Dehalococcoidales bacterium | reverse complement strand
CGGAAGTGAAAAAAATCATTGATGTTCATCGCCTCATACGGGAAGCTCCCAAGCCGGTGATTGCGGCAGTTAATGGTTATGCCATAGGCGGGGGTCACGTGCTCCATCTTGTTTGTGATCTTAGCATCGCCTCTGAAACCGCCAGATTTGGGCAGGTCGGTCCTAGAGTGGGAAGCTTTGATGCTGGATTTGGCTCTGCTTACCTGGCTAGGATAGTAGGGGAGAAGCGAGCCAGGGAAATATGGTTTCTATGTCGACAGTATAGCGCTCAGGAAGCTTATGACATGGGTCTAGTTAACAGAGTAGTGCCTCCTGATAAGTTAGAGGAAGAAGCAAAGAGTTGGTGCAAGGAGATACTGGCTTTAAGCCCGACCGCACTTAGATACCTTAAGGCTTCCTTCAATCAGTTCACAGACAGCATATATGGCATCGAAGCGATAGCTATGGATGCTCTGTGGCAATTCTACGAAACTGACGAGGCAAGGGAGGGGAGAGCAGCTTTCTTGGAGAAGAGAACTCCAGATTGGAGTAGGTTTAGAAAAGCTTAAGCTAATCTAAGATTGATTTTGGTTTTGAGAGAGGAGGCAATTATGTTTTTGGAAAGGTATCGATTGGATGGGAAAGTTGCCTTGATTACTGGAGGCTCCAGGGGTATTGGGCGTGCTATCGCGCTAGGTTTTACTGAGGCTGGTGCCGATATAGTGGTGGCTAGTCGCAAGCTGCCTGACTTGGAGGTGGTGGCCGCTGAGATTTCGTCTCAAGGGCGACGTTCACTGGCTGTCCCAACTCATGCTGGGCGCAAACAGGATATTGAGAATTTGGTAAAGAGAACAATGGACGAATTCGGGAGGATCGATATCTTGGTTAATGATGCTGGTACCAATCCGGCCTTCGGATGGCTGGTAGACGTACAGGAAGGGGCATGGGACGCAACCATGGGCGTTAATCTGAAGGGCTATTTTCTTCTAAGTCAAGCTGTAGCTAAGATAATGATTGAGCAAAAGAGCGGTTGTATCATTAACCTTGGGTCGGTTGCGGGCTTTCAACCGAGTGAAATGATGGGCGTTTATAGCATTAGCAAGGCGGGCGTTATATCGCTGACTCAAGCTCTAGCGCTGGAACTGGGCAAATACGGCATAAGGGTTAATGCTATCGCTCCTGGGACGACGAGAACCGACATGACCAAACCACTCTTTGAGGATAAAGGGTTTGTCGAGGCCTGCGTCGCTCGCACACCGCTTGGTTCTCTTGGTGAGCCAGAAGACATGGTCGGAGCAGCTATTTTCTTGGCTAGCGATGCCTCTCGGCATGTTACCGGCCAGACTATCGTGATCGACGGTGGCCATCTAATTTCCTGAGTTTGGATAATTCCCTCTTCCTTAAACTGTGAGAGTTGCTCGGCGCTCTCAGTGCCTGTAGGATCTTTTCCGTCGCTTAGCGTCCAGGTTTTTGGCTTCTTTAGGTTTGGCAAAAGGGCCTACCATCTCCTCATCTTTCCTCAGCTCAGTGATGCGATCGCGTAGGAGGGCAGCTTTCTCAAATTCTAGGTTCTTAGCCGCCGCTTTCATCTGGGATTCCAGTTGTCTAATAAGGCGCGCCATTTCCTCTTTGTCAATTGGCGTGGCCAAATAGGGAGTTCGAGTTTCCGCCACTGCTTGGACATGGTCGGTAATGTCTCTAATCGCTTTCTTTATCCCTTGGGGAGTTATATTATGCTCTTTGTTATAAGCCTCCTGAACCTTCCTGCGGCGTTGGGTTTCCCTTATTGCTTCGTGCATGGATTTTGTAATGGTGCCGGCGTACATTATGACATGGGCGTTCACATGCCTGGCAGCTCGCCCCATTGTCTGGATAAGTGCCTCCTCTGACCTGAGATAGCCTTCCTTATCGGCGTCAAGTATAGCTACTAAGCTCACCTCGGGTAGATCCAGCCCCTCGCGAAGCAGATTAATGCCTACAACCACGTCATAGACGCCAAGGCGAAGATCGCGGAGAATTTCTACTCTCTCTAGCGTCTCCACCTCAGAGTGTAGATAGTGGGTCTTTATTTCCATCTCCCTAAGGTAATCGCATAGCTCTTCGGCCATTCTTTTGGTTAGGGTAGTCACCAGACAGCGCTCTCCTCGTTCCACACGGCTTCTTATTTGGTAGATGAGGTCATCAATCTGGCCTTTGATTGGCTTAACCTCTACGGTGGGTTCCAGCAGTCCCGTAGGACGAATCAATTGCTCAGCTACCTGTTGACTATGCTCGTATTCGTATGGTTTTGGAGTGGCCGAAACATAAATAACTTGGTTAATGTGTTTGCGGAATTCCTCAAAATTAAGCGGACGGTTATCCAGGGCTGAGGGAAGACGAAATCCGTAGTCAACCAAAGTCTGTTTTCGAGAGATGTCGCCATAATACATGCCCCTAATCTGGGGCAGGGTCATGTGTGATTCATCAATGAATAGCAAGAAATCATCGGGAAAATAATCGAGCAATGTCCATGGTGTGCTTCGCGGAGCCCGGCGCTGAAGATGTCGGGAGTAATTCTCCACCCCAGTGCAATAACCCACTTCTTGGAGCATTTCAATGTCATAGTTTGTCCGTGCCTCGAGCCTCTGGGCCTCAAGAAGCTTGCCCTGGGATCTTAACTCCTCTAACCTATCCTCTAGCTCATCCTTGATATCGTTGATTGCAGCCATAAGTTTATGATAGGGGGTAACGAAGTGCTTGGCGGGGTAAATATCCACCTGGTCACGCTGAGTAAGCAATTCGCCAGTAAGGGGGTCAACCTCAACAATGCGGTCAATCTCGTTCCCCCAGAACTCTATTCTCAGGGCTGTTTCTTCATAGGCTGGAAGGATTTCCAAGGTGTCACCCCGAATCCGGAATTTCCCTCGAGCAAGTTCAAAATCGTTTCTTTCATATTGCATATCAACTAGGCGGCGAAGCAGCTTATCTCGCTCATAACGTCCATTCCTTTTCACAGTAACTGCAAAGCTATGGTATTCCTCAGGTTCGCCCAAGCTATAGATACAGGAGACTGAGGCGACTATGAGCACATCCCGGCGCTCGAAGAGGCCTTTCGTGGCAGCATGACGCAATTTATCAATCTCCTCGTTTATATCGGTTTCCTTCTCAATATAGAGGTCGGTGCTGGGAATATAGGCCTCCGGCTGATAATAGTCATAGTAGCTGACAAAATACTCCACAGCATTTTCGGGAAGAAATTCCTTGAACTCGGTTGCTAGCTGAGCGGCCAAAGTTTTGTTGTGGCAAATGACCAGAGTTGGCCTCTGTGTTCTCTCGATGATATTGGCCATGGTGAAGGTTTTGCCACTGCCAGTGACTCCAAGCAGCGTCTGTTCTCGGTGACCTTTGTTCAAACCCGCAACCAGTTTGTCCACGGCCTGCGGCTGGTCGCCGGTAAGATGAAAATCGGAAACTATTCTAAAGTCAGGCATCGCAGTTGCCCCAGCGTAACAAACAGTAATAACCAATATACCTCAAACAGCAAAAATTTGCACAGATGAGCAAAGCGGCAATATACATGAATATTTGAGTAATTTGGGTTCCAATATCCCTCCGGTTCTGATGCCAATAGCGTGTGTTGTTAT
>CAYVSN010000164.1:0-3619 GCA_964453875.1 uncultured Dehalococcoidales bacterium | reverse complement strand
AAGCAGTAGAAGCTATTCAGGGTCGTGCTCTAATTGAAGCCTCTGGAGGAATCACTCTGGACAAAGTCCAAGCTGTAGCTGAAACAGGCGTTGATTTTATCTCGGTTGGCGCCCTTACCCATTCAGCCAGGGCTTTGGATATTAGCCTGGAGTTGAAGATAGGCGATGCATAACGGCAAGGCTTCTTGACCTTTTTGCCTCTTTTGAATGCCGCGGGCGTTTGCAGTCAATTGCAACGATGGCAAGAATTCAGTCTTCTTCCAATTGTACCGTGGAGTTCAGGAAATCTACCTGACGCACTCTGCCTTGGAAAACCTTCTTTTCCCCAAAGAGTGTTTCTACCTCCACCCGGTCTACATCAATGATCATGTGTGCAATATCCTCAAGAATTGGCTCATCGCCTTTTGTAGCTTCATAGACTTTAGCAAGGCACATCTTAGCTCCTCCCCATATTCTATGTTAATGCTTGTCGTGCTTTCTCCAGACAATTAGTGGCGTCAGCCATCTTGGCGGCTGCCTCCTGTAGCTGCTGCCCCACCCCACCGGGCAGAGAGGCGCCCTTGTCCGCCCATTCACGGAACTCTTGTTCATGTTCTTGGTTATGCTTAATCCAGTAATCAAGCAGAATCTGCAGCCTTTCTCGAACGTCGCTCATATCAGCACTCCTGATCTATAGTAGATTTGTGATAGCTGGCTAAGGCTGTCGGCTCTTCTCACGGCACTCACCGCACTGTCCCGAGATAGCTATATGTCTCAAATCAGCATCAAAACCATAATCGCGAAGCAAAGCGTCTCTTAGTGGATATAGTACAGATTCGCCTAAATCCTTTATTTTGCCACAGGTGCGGCAAACAAGATGATGGTGGTGTCCCTTCTCGGCGACATGATAGCGAACACGCCCTTCGCCAAAGTCAGTCTCCGTGACCAGGTTCAATTCCTTCAATAGCTCCAGGGTGCGATAGACGGTAGAGATGTTGCTATAAGGATAGCGTGCATGTAGTTGCTCATAGATTTCTTCAGCGCTGATATGCCTGTCAGCGTTATGGAGCGCTTCGATAACCAGCATGCGCTGCGGAGTTAAGCGATAGCCTTTTTGTTGGAGAACTTCGTGGCAGCTCATCTCAGGAGCATTATAGCAGGGTGCCAAAGTAATTGCATTGCCAAGCTAATGCAATTACTTGCTTTTGCTTTCTAGCATCAGAGTTACGGGGCCATCATTATGGATCTCTACCAGCATGTGCTCCTGGAAGACACCTGTTTCTACCTCAAGCCCGGTGGAACGAACTTGGTCGATGAAGAACTGGTACAGCTCCTTGGCCTTATCTGGAGGAGCTGCTTCGGTGAAGCTTGGTCGCCTCCCCTTTCGTAAATCGGCCAAAAGGGTGAATTGGCTCACTACCAAAATCTCTCCTTCTATTTCCCGTGCTGAAAGGGCAATTTCGCTTGCCTGATCGGCAAAAATACGCAGGTTGATTATCTTGTTTGCCAAGTAGCGGGCATCTTCCTCTGAATCGGCTCTGGCGATGCCAAGTAGCACCACCAGGCCCTGACCAATCTTGCCTATCACTCTGCCGCTGACGCTTACTGAAGCAGTCGTAACCCGTTGTACTAGTGCTTTCATGTGTAGGTATTGGAGCACATTATACACAGTGTGGGCAATAGCCCACACCGAATGAAGCCGCTCGAAATAACTTGGGCCCTACCTTTCCACAACCTCCATAATTTTAGTCTTGTTTCTCAAGCCGCTTAGAATCTTCACATGGCTTTGAGGGACGCCAAAATGCTGGGCCAGTAACCTCATAACTGCCTGATTGGCTTGGCCTTGATTTGGGGGCTGCTTGACTTTCACCGTAAGGCTATCTCCCTCTTGGCTGACTCCCTCAGTTTTTGAGTAAGGCTTCACCTTGACCTCAATTTTCATTGGCTAATTAGCTCTCCCCATAACCCTTGCTCATGAAATCCAGCTAGCCGTACTGGCGCTATTCTGCCAGTTAGTGGCTCCTCAGCGTGAGTGAAGGCTCTGATATAGTTATCGGTCAGCCCCGAGTATATGCGTTCGCCTGCATCTACTTCCTTCTCCCACAAGAGCGGCATGGTTTGCCCTATGAGTCGCTCGCAAAAGCTACGCCTGGAGTATCTAGCTAGCTGTAGCATCCGCTGAGTGCGCTCCTTCTTCACTTGGTCCCCTACCTGGTTGGGCATTTTCTCAGCCTGAGTGCCGGGGCGTGGTGAAAAGGGGAACACATGTATGTTGGCAAAGCCAGCTTCTTGGCAAAAACGATGGCTTTGCTCAAACTCCTCGTCAGTTTCGCCAGGAAAGCCAACCATAACATCCGTGGTAATGGCCGCCCTAGGCACTGCCTCTCTGATTAGACTTAACGCTCTTTGGTAGTCATCCAAGGAGTAGCGCCGTTTCATCCTCTGAAGCACGCTATCGCTGCCGCTTTGAAGGGCTAGATGGAAATGGGGACAAAGCCGCCTGTCTTGCCACAGCATGAGAAGCTCAGGAGAAATCTCCGGTGGCTGTAGCGAGGAGAGACGCAGCCTTTCAACGTTTGTATCACAAAGGATGTGTTCTATTAGGTGCCTCAGGTTGACGCCGTTCGATTCGTAACATCCAACCTTAGTCCCCGTGAGGACTATTTCCTTATGGCCGGCAGCTACCTTTGCCTTAATTCCCTTGCCTATTTCAACAGGATTTAAGCAATACTCATTAGTCCGCACTCTAGGTACAATGCAATAAGTGCAGGGACTGTGGCAGCCATCCTGGATTTTCATTAGACTCCGAACCCTGCCTATGCCGTTAGGGGAAAGACCCCTGCGATGACCAGACACTGGGGAAAACCTATCAATTCCGTCTATAACATGTAGCAAGCGCTCCTTCTCCTCATTGCCAAGGACTAGGTCGGCAAGCTGGGCCAGCTGATGGGGAGCCCTTTGGGCGTAGCAACCGGTGGCAATGACTAAGGCCTCGGGATTTCTTCGCCTGACGAGCCTGAGCCAGTGGCGTGATTTGCGGTCAGCGATATGAGTAACCGTACACGTATTGGCGATGTAGACGTCTGCCACATCGTTAGGAGCCACAAGCTGGTATCCAGCTTCGCCAAATTGGCCGGCCAGCGACTCCGTTTCTGCTTGATTGAGCTTGCACCCTAGGGTATAGAGGGCTACCTTTGTATCTCTGCCTTGACTCACAACAGGGATTATATTTGTTACCTTTGTGTCAGGTCAAATAGTGCTTTAGAGAGGCCGCGTTCAATCCCGCATTCCTTCATGGGAGTCAATTCTATCGCTGCGATGCTTAGGATAGTTGCGGGGTCTGCTGCAGGATCCCACAATAGGCAACACGTCCCAAAAGCTCCAATCGCTCTATTGCGGTTTGTTTCAAGGAAGACACCATGGACGCTAGGATAGTGCTGGATTATGGATTAACCAGCTGCGTTTCTAGGGAAAGGATCCCCAGACTGTATGGCCTTGGGGAGAAACGCTGCCGCTGGCAAGTGTCAGGCATGCCTCTGGGGACTGCTAACAGAGAGATATCTTGGCTGTAATGCCAAATGATTGTCTTCAAGTTTTGCATTTTGTGGTGGGTGTGCTACCAAGTTGACATAACGTAGCT
>CAYVSN010000163.1:0-3648 GCA_964453875.1 uncultured Dehalococcoidales bacterium | reverse complement strand
GTCACGGTGGAGATCAGGGGTTCGAATCCCCTCAGGGTCGCTCGATTCCCTAACCTTCTCTCATTCAGTCAGCCATGCAAGAGCCAAAAAGCCACTGTCGTGTTGAAAAGCAGTCTCCAATCCTAGCGGGATGCAGTTTACCCCCTTGGCAAAGTGTGTCAAGGACAAAATGGGATAGTGAAAGCTCACTTTGTCCCGAGAAAGAGTTCTATGACAGTTCAGCGTCGTCTTCGAAATAGTGGTAGGAGCCACATTAATGCGATCACGCCGAAGAAGGGGGATATGCGAATTGCAGTGCTGCCGCCTCCTTTGGTAACGGTGGTAGGGGTCTTATCAGGTGGCTCCACCGCAGTCATAGCTTCATCTTCCACTTCGTAGGCGCCTATCTCTTCCCCCATAAACCTCTCCGGCATCCAACCTAGAGGGTTATTTCCACCAGTGGCCTCAGCCCAGACCCAGCCAGACTCACCGTTAATGGAGAGCCTCCGATTGGCTTTCTCGTACCCAGGTAGATACACCAACGCTGCTGCATGGTTAGGTGCCAGCACAATAGCTGATCTAAAGCCTGCTCCTTTGTACATTACAGCGAGCAAAACAGCATAATCCTCACAGTCACCATAGGCCAAGCCTTTATCCTCAAGTGTAGCTGCTACTTCATCAGCATTCTGGGCGAACTCCTTAAAGCCAAATTGGTCTTCATCGGAGGTATATCTAATCTTATCGCGGGCAAAGGCGAAAATTCTTTCCGCCCTCTGGTGAAGATTAGGATACTCTTTGGCAAGTCGCTGCCCGATTTGGTAAGCGCTATCAGCGTTTTCCCCTAAACTCTCACCTACGATGATAGGGCGGAACTGCGTTTCAGAAAAGGCCTGGAAAAAGCCATTCTTGCCGAAGGCGCTGGTGCGACACACATCCCAATCATCGAAAATCTCGCCTTGCTCTTCGTAGAAATTTGTCGAAGGTATAGCGAAAGTAGCAGCAGGCATTATGATCAGCGAGAGTGCTGCCAAGAGCAGGATGACTCTCAGGTGTTTCATTGCAATGGCTTATAAGGGCATGATTAGGGCGGCGTGTATTATTAGACCGAAGAAGACCAAATAACCAAAAACATAGATCCCTACTGCGATTGGATTCTGCTCAACACTGAGAAAAGGAATTTTCGGCGTCAATTTGTTGACGATGCGCAGCAAGGCAATTCCCAAAAGGAGGCCTACTAGGAAAGTAATGGCAACCAGCCCCAATCTGCGGGGATCGATCAGACTCGCCAGCAGGCCGCCGCCAACGACAACCGGTCCGGTCACCACCCCGTGGATAACTAAGCCGACTAGAATGAGGAAACCGCCCATAAAGAGACCTACCGAAATTGGGTTTTCTCCTATTCTCTCCCGTTCGTGAATATGTGGGGTAAGCGCGTCCAATACCCTGATCCCCAGCCAAGCCAGCAAAGCACAAATGAACGTCCAGATTATGACTCTAGCCACCCAAAGGAGCACAACGACATAGAAGTTAGTAGTACCTATCCAATCCATGATTTCCTGAGCAATTCACTGCCTTCAGCAAGACTCGACCCAGAGAGTGTATGAAAGACTGGGCGGTATTTGAGAGCCTGGCTAGGATGCCTCTTTTTGGCTACTGGTGTGGAAATAGTGGCAATCCTCCCCCGTATCGTAAACACATAATCAGCCATCTTTCTGAACGAGATCATACCTCTATCTCGTGGCTCGGACTACGACAAACGAGTCTTGTCCGTAGCCTGGCTTTACAGCCTCAATCCTATCGATATCCGGTAGGTTCTTGAAGATAGTCTGACTAGATCTGAGATCCTCAAAACCTGTCTCGTGCAAAAGGGAGGTGACCTCTGCTACGGAGTAAAAAGTTGCCACTCGATAGAATACGTTGTTCTCTTTGTGTTGTTCATATAATCTTCCCACAGGGCTATATCGGTCGACAAAGCCGATGATCAAGCAGCCATCAGGTTTTGATATTCTGTAGGCTTCCTTGAATGCAGACTCTAGGTCGTCAACAAAACAAATCGTGGTAACCATAAGGGCAAAGTCGAATGTGGAGTTGCTGAATGGAATCGCTTCTGCCACGCCGCCAACCACTTCCATTCCGCGGCGCCGTGCAATCTTGCTCATCTGGACAGATGGCTCCAGCCCAAGTCTAATGCCCAAAGGGACAGCAAACCTTCCGCTGCCCACACCGATTTCGATGCCATTTTTGCTTTGGGGCAAATGTTGCCTTACAGCTTGAAGCTCTGATTCATAAGCAAATCTGTACTTGGCGAGCCAATCCTCGTATTCCGGTGCATGTTTTTCAAAGGGCTCTGTTTTTGCCATGTAGGACGACTCAGTCAGCCTCACTTAGGTCACCCCTCGCCGCAACCAGGTTACGGTAATTGATGTTTGAGCTATAAGCGAACCCCGCGGCGGCGAGATTCTTGGTGGCATGTAAGGTCTTAGCGAACTTGCCTCGGATAGACCGACGGGAGTAAATGCGGCTGGCGCATTCCCGTCCTGCGGCTGAGAACTCTTGTGCTGTCATCAGGGCCGGTCTGTAGACGACCTCCGACAGGTCGTAGTGGTCCCAATCAGCCGGGAAGTTGGTGTAAAGCAACCGCCGCTCCTCCTGCAGCTTGTCAAACAGGCGAGTCCCGGGCAACGGCGTCAGGTAGCTCATCTGCACCGCATCGACCCCGCTGCTTAAGACATAATCGGTGCGCCGGCGCAGTTTCTCCGGCGTGTCGCTATCCATCCCATAAATGAAGGCGCCTAATACAGCAATGCCATGGCGGTTGATGCACCGGAAGACTTCTGTGTAGCCATCTAACCCCCTCTTCAAGTTTACCTTCTTGCCCATCTCCTGAAGCGCATCAGCGTCCTCTGCTTCCACCCCAAGAAAAACCATGCGGCAGCCGCTTCTGGCAGCGTACTCTAGCACTTCCTCGTTGTCGCCAAAGTTCATTGACGCCTGGCACCACCAATCTTTCTTGATCCCCCGCTCGATGATTCCCTTGAATAATGCGATAGCTCTCTTATCAGCTTCCTTCCCATATCCAATGATATTATCATCAACGAAGAAAACCCTTTTTTGTGGGATGGTCTCCAACTCATCCAGCACCTCTTCTATTGGTCGCTGGCGATAGCGGCGGCCGTTAAACACAGTTACAGAGCAGAACTCGCAATTCATCGGGCAGCCCCTGGAGGTCTGAATGCTACCAAACGCATACTCAGGGTGAAAGAGTTCGCGACGCGGTTGAACCATCCCAGCCAGATCCAGCCATTTTCCCCGATACACTTGTTGCATCCTGCCGGCCGTAAAGTCGGTGATTACCTGAGGCCAGACGCTCTCCGCTTCACCAATGACCACGGCATCCACATGGTGGAGCGCCTCCTCAGGAAGCATTGAGGCGTGAATGCCACCCATCACGGTGCAGACGCCTTGTTCCCGATAGATGCTGGCAATCTCGTAGACCCGGGGGCCAGCAGCAGTAAAGGCAGTTAGGCCAACAAGGTCAGCCTCCTGGTACTCGAAGGGCTCAAAGCTCTCATCAATCAGGGCCACATCCCAGCTATCGGGTGTCAAGGCGGCAATGATCCCCAGCGCCAGTGGCGGAAAACGGGAGCTAAGATTTACGGTTAACCCGGC
>CAYVSN010000162.1:0-3659 GCA_964453875.1 uncultured Dehalococcoidales bacterium | reverse complement strand
CGGCTTGGTGATCGCCTATGAGCCGGTATGGGCTATTGGCACAGGTAAGGCAGCCAGTGGGGAACAAGCAGCAGCCACAATCAAGTCTATCCGCAATTCAGTAGCTGAGTTGTGGAATAGGGATATAGCCCAAGATTTGCGCATCCTCTATGGCGGCAGTGTTACGGGCAATAACATTGCTGAGTTTGTTTGCGACTGCGAAATTGATGGTGCCTTGGTCGGCGGCGCCAGCCTCAAAGCGGAAGAGTTCTTAAGCATCGTGAGCCAAACGGCAGGAATCAAAGGTAGCTAAACTGGCAGCCACAGCAAAAGGAATAGCATCGGAGATTCTTTGCTGTGCTCAAACCCTACGAGAATGGAATGTCTTGTTGCCCTAGTTGGCCCCACAGCGGTAGGTAAAAGTGAGCTAGCCCTACGCCTAGCTCAGGAATTCAACGCGGAGATAGTGAATGCTGATAGTCGCCAAGTTTACCGCCATATGGATATCGGCACAGGTAAGCCTACTTTGGCTGAAAGGGCACTCATCCCTCACCACATCATCGATGCGGTGGATCCAGATGAGGATTTCAATTTAGCCATTTATGGTCAACTAGCTACCAGTGCTATCGAAGCCATTCAGCGAAAGGATAAATTGCCAATGTTGGTGGGTGGCAGTGGCCTTTATGCTTGGTCAATAGTAGAGGGCTGGAAAGTTCCCTCAGTTCCTCCTGATCCGAAACTGAGATTTGATTTGGAAACTAAGGCAAAAGAAGAAGGCAGCTACAATCTCTATGGGGAATTGCAAAGGGTTGATCCTGCGGCTGCGGCCAAAATTGCCCCAGCAAATATACGCCGAGTCATAAGGGCTTTAGAGGTCTACCAGACCTCCGGTAGACCTTCCTCTCAATTCTGGCGTAAAGAGGCGCCTAATTTCCCAGTGCTTATCGTTGGTTTAACTATGGAAAGGGCTCAACTATACCGTACAATTGATCGGCGGGTGGATGTAATGGTAGAAAAGGGATTGGTTGAAGAAGTAAAATGGCTGTTGGAAAGGGGCTATGGCCTGTCTTTGCCCTCGATGTCAGGCATAGGCTATAAGCAGATGGGTGAGTTCCTGCAAGGCAAGATGAGTTTGCTTGCAGCCATTGATAGGATAAAGTATGAAACTCACCGTTTAGCTCGTCATCAGTATGCCTGGTTTCGCCTGAATGATGGTAGAATTCACTGGCTGAATGCCAAACACCTTGCTGGCATTCTGAATGAGGCGAAGAATCTAATAGAAAGCTTTCTGTCATGAGATTCTCCAAACTACAGGCAACTGGAAACGACTTCATTCTCGTGGATGCCACAGATGCGGACCTAGACTGGGCAAAGTTAGCCCGGGTTATGTGTCGGCGACACTTCGGCGTAGGAGCGGATGGCTTGATATTGGTGCAACTTTCCGAGCTTGCCACCCTAAAGATGCGCGTCTTCAATCCGGATGGCTCCGAAGCGGAAGCTTGTGGCAACGGGTTAAGATGTTTTGCCAAATATGTTATCGAAAATGGCATAGCTGGTGAAGTATCATTGCGAGCGGAGCGAAGCAATCCCTGTTTAACTATAGAAACCTTGTCGGGAATGAGGAAAGCCAGAGCTTACATGTCGGGGGGCAAGGTGAGCGGAGTCGAGGCAAGTATGGGCGTGCCCCAATTCAAGCCTGCAGAGATTCCAATCAAGGCCGAAGTTGACATAATACCCATATTGGACTACCATTTAGCGATAGGTGAAAGAACACTGGCATTGTCTATCCTTTCTATGGGCAATCCCCACGCAGTAAGCTTTCTGTCTGAGCCGGTTGCTGGTTTTCCTCTAGCTGAGGTGGGGGCTGGAGTCGAGGTACATCCCATGTTCCCGCAAAGGACAAATTTTGAGGTAGCTAGGGTGTTAAGCAAGGGAAGGATAGAAGCCAGGGTTTGGGAGCGGGGTGTTGGAGAAACTCTTGGCTGCGGTAGCGGTGCCTGCGCCATAGGCGTTGCTGCTCAGTTACTTAATTACGTGGATAGGCAAGTTGACATAACCTTTCCAGGCGGAACTGTTACGGTGTTTTGGGATGGGGTAGGGGAGGTACTGCTTTCTGGCCCGGTGGAGGAAGTCTTTGCCGGAGAATCGCAAACTTGAGGGGGACTTAGAAAATGTCATTCGTGATTACTGTTTACGTGCCTGAAGCCATCGTTATGGCCTCGGATAGCCGTCAATCAATTACGGTCACTGGCCAGACCCCTGACGGTAAGAAACTACCACCCGTGGAGACAATAGCCTCCGATTTCACCTATAAGACCTTCTTGCTGAGGAAGCAAAGGGTAGGAATATCAGCGTATGGCAACACCCTTATAGGGAAGGTTCAGATAGAAAGCAATATCAAGCGACTAGAGGAGGAAAGGCTAGGTGACAGTGATCCCATAGATAAAGTGCTTGATAAGCTCATATCATACTTCAAGGAGAAGTCGCCCGATGCTGATACTGCTTTCCACGTGGCCGCCTTTAAGAAGGAGAAAGGAGTAAGCATCCCTCACGTGTATGCTTGTCACATAGGCAGAAATGAGAGAAACAGAGTAAACTTCGACGCCAGCGCTAACCAAGTTAAATACGGTTGTTCCTGGGGAGGGCAGAGTGATGTCATTTCCACGATACTGAAACCCTATCAACTACTGGGACCTGATAATAAGCCAATAGCTGCTCCTCGGTTCCCAATCATATATGATAGTATGAATATGCAGGATGCCATCGATTTTGCCATCTATTCTGTGAGAACTACTATTGATACCATGAAGTTCCAGGCGAGAGCCAAAAATGTAGGTGGTCCCATTGATGTACTATTGCTAATGCCCGAGGAGGAGAAGTGGATCCAGAGGAAGGAATTGCATGCAACTAGCTAAGCGACTCAGCAGATTGCCTCCATACCTTTTTGTCGACATAAATCAAAAAATCGCTGAGCTGCGGGCTAAAGGAGAGGACATCATTAGCTTCGCCATCGGCGATCCCGATTCACCTACGCCATCCCACATTATCGAATCTGTGTGCCAAGCAGCACATGATCCGTCCAATCATAAGTATCCTGAGACTGGCGGCATGGAAGGGCTTCGCCGGGCAATTGCCGAGTGGTATGAGAAGAGGTTCGGAGTTATTCTGAATCCAGATAAGGAAGTGCTGCCTCTCATCGGCTCCAAGGAAGGGATTGGGCATATGGCTTTATGTTTTATCGAACCTGGAGACATAGCTCTGGTGACTGACCCTGGATACCCAGTCTATTCTATGGGTACCATACTAGCTGGTGGTGAGGGCTATTCTGTGCCATTGAAGGAGGAAAATGATTTCTTGCCCGATCTCGATGCAATCCCTGGAGAGGTAGCCGACAGAGCAAAGCTTATATGGCTAAATTACCCCAACAACCCTACAGGCGCTACGGTAGGACTCGATTTCTTCCAAAAAGCAGTCCACTTTGGCCAAAGGCATAGTTTGGCAGTTTGCCATGATGCTGCTTATACCGAGGTCGCCTTTGATGGTTGCCGTCCGCCAAGCTTTCTGCAGGCATCCGAAGCGAGAGAAGTTGGTGTAGAATTCCACTCTCTATCCAAGACTTATCATATGACTGGATGGCGCATTGGGATGGTGGTGGGCAATGCTAAGATGATAGATGCCCT
>CAYVSN010000161.1:0-3663 GCA_964453875.1 uncultured Dehalococcoidales bacterium | reverse complement strand
TGAGGCGCGTCAGCGACGCGCCAATCGCGTTGTGCCTAGTTACTGCGTAGCGCTAAATCACCCGCGAGGTGAGCCTTTTTCAATCTATCCCCACGGACGAAGGTGTCTCACGAGTGTGGTCTCATTGACTTCAGGCGGTAGTGTAGCTCACGCCGTGATCAGCTCTGTAACGTGCTGCCTAGGCTGGCTAGGCGATTCTTGAATTCTAAGCTGTACTCCCTTTCATGCCTGGAAACAAAGTCCTTCCATTGAGGACTGTTTCTCACGCTGGCTTCCGCCGAAGCTTGAACATCGACAGAGAGCCCTTTGTTTCCGGTTTGTTGCGCTATTTGGCGGGCTGCCATTTCAATTTGCCTTTCAATGTCAGCTTTCATAGCATTGAAAGCTCGCTCTTTCTCCTGCCTATATTGCTTACATAAGGTTTGAACGGAATCTAGATTTCGCTCCAAATCAAGATACTGTCCCTCGCCCTTCAATGTCTCGGCAGCCAAGATTGCGTTACGGCACCTTTCAAAGTCCAGGTCACTGCTTTCCAGCCCCAAGGCATTAATGAGACTAAGCTGCGCTTCCTTTATCATAAACTCCTTGCCCTGATCCCTGTAGTCCTTTAGCCTCGTCCACAGATCCTCAGAACCTAGCTTTCCAGTGAAATAATCTGAGAGTGAATGCATTAGTTCCTCGGAGTGCTTCAGCTTGTCCTTCTCCTCTTGCGACAATTCGCCAATCCTTGCCAGCCTTTCTCTTGCCCTTGGGGAAAGCTCCATATTATCGAATCCTTCCTTGTCGCGGGGATTTCTATCGGGGTGATACTTCATGGCAAGGCTGCGATAGGCTTTCTTGATGGTGGCATCATCGGCGCCCTTATCAACGCCCAAAACCTCATAGTAATCTCGCTTGGCCATTGTGCCTGGACTGCGCTAGTTGACTATGGCTTCTGTCTAAAGGCGGATCTCGCTGGCGGCCTTACGTAGGAGCCGGTCTTCGAGGCAGAAGCGGAGACAAGCTTCTGGCACTTTGTTCCGCACTTAGGACATAAGACAGGCTTGTCAGCTTGGCTCATTGAGCGCATTAGCTCAAACTCGTTCTTGCAATAGGGACAATAATACTCGTAGATAGGCATGATTGCCTCCAGAACTTGAGTCAGCACTCTCAAGCAGAAAGTGCTAATTATTCTAGCCAGAATAAGGTCGGCGTGCAACATTCTGATGGCAGGCTCGTGGCTCAAGCCTTTTCTAGCTCAAAGGCTTTGTGTAATGATCGAACAGCATCCTTGACCTTATCCTCAGAAATAATGCAGGTTATTCTGATCTCCGAGGTGGTAATCAACTGGATATTGATGCCCGCTTCATAGAGTGTGCGGAACATCCTAGCAGCGTAGCCCGGTGTGTTTTGCATCCCGGTACCCACAATGCTAACTTTGGCCAACGTGGGATCGGCGACACACTGCTTAGCTTCGATAGACTTCAACAATGGCTCCATTAAAGACATTGCCCTGGCCAAATCAGTCCGAGCCACAGTGAAGGTAAGGTCGGTGATGTTATTGATGCTGGCATTCTGAACAATTGTATCCACGCTTACATTCTCCTTGGCCAAGGGCTCGAAGATAGCCGCAGCAATGCCGGGGTGGTCCGGAATACCAACAACTGTGATCTTAGCTACGTTGGTATCATGAGCAATGCCCCTAACCTTATTTCTCACTTCCATAGAAGCCTCCTTACAAATAGTAGTCCACGCCCTGTCGCTAAAGCTAGAAGCCACCACAATAGGAACATCGTATAACTGGCCCAATTCCACCGCTCTCGGATGCAGCACCTTAGCTCCATAGCTAGCTAGTTCTAACATTTCCTCGTAGCCAATTTCCTTTAAGTTGCTCGCTTCGGGCACAAGCCGAGGGTCGGCGGTGTAGACTCCCTCGACGTCAGTATAGATTTGGCATACTTGAGCCCCCAAGCTAGCAGCCAAGGCCACCGCTGTGGTATCGGAGCCGCCTCGACCCAAAGTGGTAATATCCATATCCTGAGTAACACCCTGAAATCCGGCCACAATAACGATGTTATCCCTCTCCAATTCACTAATGATGCGTTTAGGGTCAACCCGAAGAATTCGGGCTCGGCTGTAAGTAGAATCGGTTTGGATGCCTGCCTGAGCGCCAGTTAGACTGACCGCCTTATAGCCCAAGTTTTCCAGAGCCATCGCTAAAAGGGTGCTGGAAACAACCTCGCCAGTAGAAAGCAAAAGGTCAAGTTCTCTCTCACCGGGCCGCTCAGTGACTTCCTGAGCCAGTCTAATCAAATCGTCGGTGGTATCCCCCATTGCTGAAACCACCACCAGCACCTGATTCCCCGCGTCCTTAGCTTTACCCACTCGGCGAGCCGCATTCTTAATTTTGTCAGCATCAGCAACCGAGCTGCCGCCGTACTTTTGCACTACCACAGTCATGCTTTTTCCTTACTCACTTTTATTAGCCTGCTGATAATATTATACCCCTTCTCTACGAACAGGCCCGTGCTTTTTGCCTCTCGCTCAGTGAATCTCTTCGCCCCGTTAGCCATAAACCCCGACCCCCATAGCATAAATGGGACTGGCTCCCCAGTATGGCTTTGAACCTCGATAGGTGTTGGGTGGTCGGGCATAACCAGCACCCGGATGGCACCCTTGTCCCATGAACGGATTTGGCTCACCATCTCCTTATCCACCCTTTGGATGGCCTCTACCTTGTCATCAATGGAGCCAGCATGACCAGCCTCGTCAGGCGCTTCCACGTGAACAACTACCATATCACGTTCCTTAAGCGCTTCTAGAGCACCTTCTGTTTGAGCAGCATAATCGTTGTCTAGACCGTCGGTCACACCGGGAAGGCTCAATGTCCTCATCCCTATCATTTTAGCCAAGCCTCGCAAAAGATCAACCCCGGATGTCATGGCGGCATCAATGTCATAAATCTGCTTGAAGGCTGGCATGTCAGGTATTCTACCGGTGCCCCAGAAGAGCCAGATCATCGTAGCTGGGATATCGCCTCGAGACGTGCGCTCTATGTTTACCGGATGGTTGTGAAGCACAAGTTCTGAGCGCCCCATGAGGTCTCTCAACAATTCGCTCCCGGGACCCTGAGGAAGGAATTGCTCGATAGGCTTGCCTGGAATATCGTGAGGGGGAGTGCAAGTAGCCAGAAGAGCTTCCTCGTGTCCCTTTATCCTGCATATGTGCCTGTAGCTAACTCCTGGGTGAAACTGGATCTCATCGTTACCAAGGCTCTCATTCAAAGAGGCGATAAGAGCTTGAGCTTCTCCAGTGCTGATGTAACCAGAGCTGTAGCTCCACATCTTCCCATCGCGGACAGCGACCAAGTTGCAGCGAAAAACGGCCTCCCCATCACCGATAGGAATTCCCATGCTCCTGGCTTCAATGGCGCTTCTGCCCCGATAGTATACTCTTGGGTCGTAGCCCAGCAGCGACATGCAGGCGCAAGCGCTGCTGGGTTCCATCCCCGGGGGTACAGTACGCACAAGTCCCACAAAACCTTCCCTTGCCATAGCATCAAGATTTGGGGTGTATGCCAGTTCCAGGCAGGTCTTTCCGCCGTGCTCAGGCAAGGGCCAACCCGCTGCCCCATCGATTATGAGAACGCAATATTTCATCCTTGCCCCGATAGTTGAAGCAGCT
>CAYVSN010000160.1:0-3664 GCA_964453875.1 uncultured Dehalococcoidales bacterium | reverse complement strand
GCCCGACATCCTCGACCCGGCCTTGTTGCGCCCCGGTCGCTTTGACCGCCACATAGTCATTGATTCGCCGGACATCCACGGTCGCAAAGCGATTTTGGAGGTACACGCCAAAGGCAAGCCATTGGCGGAAGGAGTTGATCTAGAGACCATAGCCAAGCAAACGCCAGGGTTTAGCGGCGCGGATTTAGCCAACGTAATAAACGAAGCAGCTCTTCTGGCTGCTAGACGAGAGCGTAAGGACATTAGCATCAAGGAACTTGAGGACGCTACCGACCGAGTTATCGCGGGACCTGAAAGGAAAACACGGGTAATGAGTCAAAAAGAGAGGGAGATAATTGCCTATCATGAAAGCGGGCATGCCTTGGTAGCCAAGATGTTGCCCAATGCTGACCCGGTCCACAAAATCTCCATTATTGCTCGCGGGACGATGGGAGGCTGGACACGCTTCCTGCCATCAGAGGAACGCCATTTATGGACTAAGTCTCAGTTCGATGACAGATTGGCAGTGACTATGGGGGGGCGCGCCGCTGAAGAAATCGCCTTTGGCGAAGTGAGCACGGGAGCGCAAAATGATCTCGAGGAAGCAACCAAGCTAGCCAGAAAGATGGTGACCGAATTCGGTATGAGCGACGAATTAGGACCGCGGACTTTCGGGCAGAGACAGCAACTCGTCTTTCTCGGTCGCGAAATCAGCGAGCAAAGAGACTATAGTGAAAGGATAGCCCGAAAGATTGATGATGAGGTGCACAACATTATTCAGCGCGCTCACAACACTGCTAGGAGAATCGTAAGCGAGAATAAAGCAAGACTGAAACAAATTGCTGAGCAACTCATCATGAAGGAGACTCTCGAGGAACCGGATTTGAGTAAGCTGTTTGAGGAACTGGCGCCACAGCCCGCTTCGAGCTAAACATCCCCCTATCGCCTCAGTTGCCTAGCGGTATTGTAACATTTTTGGCTCACCAATCAGATACAGAGCCAAGCCGGCTTCTCTCGTGAGCAACAATGCTATCATCCAACTTGCTGAATAACGGCTGCGGCTGCTCAAGTTTCTGCCCAGGCACTGGCAACTTAAGTTTCCAGCTTGCTTCCTTAACACTTCCTTCAAAGCCAAGGAACTTATGAAGCTTCTCGGAGCTAAAAGGAAGGAAGGGATAGAAAATAGTCTTTAATGCTGATAGGAGTGCCAAGGCCGCATAAATAGATTTGGCCGAAGTCTGCCGCTCTTCCTTGATTGACTTCCACGGAGCTTGATTATCAAGATAACGATTCGCTTCTTGAGCCAAGGACAGAGCCCCCCTAATTGCCTCCCTGAAGTTGCAAAGGTGAAGCGACTTATCCACGGTGTCCAGTGTAACCTCAGCCTTATGAAGCAATGCTTGGCTCTCTCCATCCAGTTCGCCTGGTGATGGCACTACACCATCAAAATTCCGATAGGCAAAGCTGAGAACGCGATGAGCTAAGTTTCCATAGGTAGCCACTAGTTCACCATTATTGCGGCTAACGAATCCTCTCCAGGAGAAATCGCTATCTCCAGTTTCAGGCATGTTCGCTGCTAGGGAATAGCGTAGTGCGTCCGGGTCATACCTTTCCAAATAGTCAGGAAGCCAAACCGCCCAGTTGCGGCTAGTAGAAAGCTTTTTGCCTTCGATAGTCAAGAATTCATTGGCTGGGACGTTGTAGGGAAGGCTTAATCCACCGTAACCCATCAACATCGCCGGCCAAACAATAGTATGAAAGAAAATATTGTCCTTACCAACAAAATAGTATCCTTTAGCCTCCTTACTCCAGAATGGTTGCCAAGCCGCGCTATCGCCATGTAATTTTGCCCATTCCTTGCTTGCCGACAGATAGCCAATGACTGCCTCAAACCATACATAAATACGCTTCTGCTCGAAGCCTGGCTGTGGCACAGTCACTCCCCAGTCTATGTCACGTGTTATAGCTCTATCCCTCAATCCTTCATCCAGAAACCTCCAAGTGGTGCCGAGCACATTGGGTCGCCAGTGGGATTGTTCTTTTGCCCACGCCTGCAATTCATTCTGAACCGCACTGAGGCGCAGAAAGAAATGCTCCGAAAACTCAAAACGTGGGGGTGTAGAGCAAAGATAGCAGCGGACTTCCTTAAGGTCTAAAGGGTTCAAAGGCTTGCCACATTCATCACACTGATCGCCCCTGGCCTTAGGAAAATCACAATGAGGACATACCCCCTCGACATAGCGGTCAGGGAGAAAACGTTGGCACCTAGGGCAATAAGCCTGAAGCAATTTGTCCCTATAGAGGTAACCTTTGTCAAGCAAAGTGAGAAAGATATCATGGGCCACCTGAGCATGATTGGCGGTGCCTGTGGTAGTAAATAAGTCAAAAGAAATGCCCAATTCCTGCCAGCAACGAAGAAATTGCTCATGATATTTGGACACTATTTCCTGTGGTGTCGTACATTCTTGCTCCGCCCGAATTGTGATCGGCGCCCCATGCTGATCGCTTCCCGAAACCATCAATACATCGTTGCCTTTCAGGCGGTGGTAACGAGCAAAGATGTCTGCCGGTAGATAAGCTCCAGCGATGTGGCCCAAATGAAGGGGACCATTAGCATAAGGCCAGGCAACGCCTACAAAAATGCGCTCACTCAAGAAAGCCTCGAAAACCTTACCATGGCTTAGTCCTTGGGAAAGAAGGTAATTACCTGGCCTTCCTTGTCCATTTTATACGAAGCGTAACCACCGCTCAAGGAGCAATTAAGACAGAAACGGTGTTCCTTGCCTTCGTCATCGTCAACGATTACATAGCGCTCCCCGTATTCAAGATGTCGTTGACAGCCCTCACATCGCACTTCACCTACTGCAATGCAGCCGCGACGCATCTTCTCACCTCCTTATGCTTATTCACGAACCCCTCTCTTCCCTCTTACCCTCAATAACTAGAGTGAACTCGCCCTTTGGTTTAGTGAAGTGCTCCCTTGCCTGGCTTACTTTGCCCCTGAAGATTTCCTCATGAAGCTTAGTAAGCTCGCGACAGAGAGCTAGTGATCTATCCCCCAAAGTCTCCTGAATATCACTCAAACTCTCCAAAAGACGATGTGGAGCTTCAAACACGACTATAGTCCGCGGTTCATTACCTATAGAATTGAGAACACGCCGTTTCTGCCCTTTGCGACGAGGAAGAAAGCCAAGGTAGACGAATTGCTCAGTCGGCAGCCCGGAAACTGCAAGGGCGGTAGTTATCGCTGATGCACCGGGAATGGGCAGCACAGGGACCCCACGGGCGATGGCCGCGTTGATAAGCTCATAACCCGGGTCGCTTAGCGCAGGCGTGCCAGCCTCGGAAACCAGTGCAATATCATCCTTCTCAAGACAACTAAGCAAATAATCAACTTTACTCCGCTTGCTATGTTCATGATAGCTGGTCACAGGAGTCTTTATATCATAGGCACGGAGCAGGTGGCGCGTAGTGCGCGTATCCTCAGCGGCAATGAGCTTCACTTCCCGCAAACATCGTAAAGCGCGCAAGGAAATATCCTCCAAATTGCCAATAGGAGTAGCGATGATATAAAGAGTCGGCACAATCCAGCAATTATAACTAATAGTTGCCATTCTATCCACTTGCCGACTCTTCCAATACAAGATGAGCCTGAAGAGGGCATGGATTTCTAACGCAAAATGGG
>CAYVSN010000159.1:0-3757 GCA_964453875.1 uncultured Dehalococcoidales bacterium | reverse complement strand
AACATCAATGATTTTTTTCACTTCCGGAGAGTAACCGGCCCTTCCCAGAGCAACATCCTTGGCATCTCCTCCGGTGCAAAAGGCTCTGTCACCCGCACCAGTGAGGACTATTACTCCGATGCTGTCATCAGAGTTTGCATCTTCAAAAGCCTCTTTGAGCTCTACAGTAGTCTTTCCCCGAAAGGCGTTGTACACTTGCGGCCGATTTATCATTATCCTCGCTGCCCCTTCCATGGCCCACGGCTTTTCGTAAATGATATCCTCAAACTGCATTTTGACCTCGCTTGACTATTTCTCACTCTCAGGAGGGCTTGCCTTCACCAGGCCCTCTTGCTGTAGTGCCTCCATAAGGCGAGCCGCTCTAGGGTAGCCAATGCGAAGACGGCGCTGTAGAAAGGAAGTAGAAATATGCTCGTGCTCCTGCGCCAGACGCTTTGCCTCCTCCAGAAGAGAGTCTTGAGGATAACTTATCATACGACCCCCTACAGGAGCTTGCCCTCCCTCACCCAAATCGATGAACGTTGGTGCCGGTCTACGCTGTCTGGCCCAAAAATCCACTAGTCTTTCTATTTCAGCGTCAGAGATAAAACTTCCTTGAAGGCGCTTAGGCCTGCTAGCTTCAGTGGGCATGTAAAGCATATCACCCCTGCCCAGCAATTTCTCCGCACCCACCGTATCAAGGATAGTCCGTGAATCGACATGGGAGGTAACAGCGAAGCTGATGCGGGTAGGAAAGTTAGCTTTGATGAGCCCCGTGATGACATCCACGGAGGGGCGCTGAGTGGCCACAATGATGTGAATACCCGTTGCCCGAGCGAGCTGAGCCAACCTACAAATGCCGTGCTCTACTTCATCAAAAGCCGCCACCATGAGGTCGGCTAATTCATCGATAACAAGCACCATATAGGGCAACTTGTCCTCGGGCGGGCAATCTTTGTTATAACCATCGATGTTGCGTGCTCGGGCCTCGGCTAATTTGCGGTATCGCCTGTCCATCTCGCGACTAAGCCATCGCAATGCATTTATGGCTTGGTCAAGATCCACAATTACCGGTGCAGCTAAATGAGGTATACCGTTGAAAGCAACCAACTCCACCCTCTTGGGGTCAACCATGATAAGTCGGACATCTTCAGGACTATTGTGTAACAGCAGGCAGCCGATAATAGAATCAAGACAAACAGTCTTGCCGCTGCCAGTAGCTCCAGCGATAAGCAAGTGCGGCATTCTAGCCAAATCGGCTGCCACAGGATCGCCGCCGGCACCTTTGCCCAAGGCAACAGCCAACCTCGACCTAGCTTTAACCCTTTGAAAAGCAACAGTCTCTACTGCGCTGCGAAGGTCTACTGAGCCAAAGGTGGTATTAGGCACCTCGATACCTACCATCGACTTACCAGGCACGGGCGCTTCAATCCTAATACTGGACACAGCCAACGCCAAAGCTAAATCACTCGCCAGCGAAGTAATGCGGTCTACCCTGACCCTTGTCCTGGACACCTCCTCCGACCTCATTTGTATGTTGCCGTTCTTCCCCTTTTCCTTGATCTCCTTATACCTGCGGTCCCAGCCAGGCTCAACGCCAAATTGTGTTACGGTGGGACCAGTGTTTATTTGAACGACTTTCGCCTCCACACCATAGCTAGCCAAAGCCTCTTCTATCAATTGTGCTCGCCTCTCAATATCATCCTCGTCCAGCTTCGCTTCAGTGGGCTTATCTAAGATATCAATAGGGGGAATCTGCCAACCGCCAGGAGTCAAAATCGGCTCATGTCCTCCCAGCTCTTGCCTTACCTCAGGAACTGCAACTGCAGCAGTTTCCTTCGTTTCCTCTTCGCTGCGCTCGGAGCTTCGGCTCACTCCGGTGACACTGCTTGCCTCAGGAGTTACAGCCCCGGGAGGAGGAGTAGGTCGAGGACCGACAGCTTTAGGGCGGGGCCGGAAAAGCTTGGTGAGTAAACGCCAGGCACCTCCAAAAGCCTTGGTCACCACATGCCACGATTTGTGAGGGGCCACAAAGATAATGCCTAATAGGACAAGCCCAGCTATTAGAAGCCCTCCCCAAATAGCAGAAGTACCTATCATGCTCTGGCCAAATGTACCTCCCAGGCCGAAAAAGGAAAGCATCCCCCCTACAGCCGAAGCCAGGATAATACCCCCAACAAAGGAATTCCAGTGCTTTGCCAGGATACGGAAGCGCCCTCGCCATACCACCCAGATTGCTACACCCAGAGCAATAGCTATTATGATTAAGCCAAACCCAAATAATGTCACCAGGCTTTCCCATATCACAGCACCCCACCAGTATAGAAGTGCTACCACGACAACAATCAATATGAGCCTTCTTACCACAGGTGAAGCGACAAAAGCCAAGAAACGCTTCCAGACTGGCCGGTGTCCCATCCCCTTTTGCTTTGGCCTGGACGTGACTCTCCGTTTAACCTTGGCCATAGAAACCTATATCTCCTGGGTTGCTAGTTCTGACATTTCTTCGCTGGGGAGCATTAAGTCTAAAACAAACTTAATTGTTGAGCTTCTGCCGGTAGTTCAGCACCTTTCGCAAATTGCTCCAGTGCTCGGGGAATCTGTAGCATGTCAGCCTCGATGATCTGGCGCAGACTGTTCTTGTGAAGGGCGGCAGCCGGATGATACATCGGGTAGCAAATGAAGTCGCCTACTTTCCGTGCTTTGCCATGAACCTTGCTTATGCCCTCATTGGGGAGGTATCTGGCTAAGGAATAGCGGCCCAAGGTCACAATCACTTTCGGTCGGATTATCTCCATTTGCCGGTCAAGCCACTTGCAACAAGCCTCTATTTCCCGGGGCAATGGGTCTCGATTTTGGGGAGGACGACACTTAATTACGTTGCCAATATAAACCTGCTCTCTCTTCAGGCCAATCAACGCTAACAACTGATCCAAGTACTGTCCTGCTGGTCCCACAAAAGGACGTCCTTGCTGATCTTCATGCCACCCTGGCGCCTCACCAACAAAAAATAATTCCGCATCTTCGGAACCCTCGCCAGGCACTACTTTGTTACGGTGTTTGACCAGCTCACAATCTCGGCAATTGGCGATCTCCTCATAAAGTTCAGTTAAAGCTGACATCTAATCAAATGGTAGCACGGCTACCTTCACGGGTCAATTCACATCTCAGCCAAGACCAACCCGATAGCAAGGCCCAAAATAGCTATGGAGATAGCCAAATAGAGCTTCTCCTTGGCAAGGACGAAGGCAACTCCACCCAGAATAATGCCTAGAAGGGGGGTGAATAGGAGAAGGAGGATGCCCACCGCGATAATAGTCAGCGGCGCTGAGCCGCCATCAAAAACCCCCTGTAGCGAAATTACGAAGCTACCTGGCTCAATCCCCCTGATGCCGCAAAGGACAGAGCCAAGAACTAGCAAAACGACTGCAACGCATACGGCTATTCTCAAACCAAGAGAAATCCAATTATAGAGGCGGCTATCCTTGTCCATGTTACAAGCCCACACTGACTGCTTTGGCTATCATGATTACGGCAGTGACAAATACGATGACGGCAAAAAGACGCCTAAGCACTATCCCCTTTGCTTTGGGCGCCAGCCTAGATCCCAATAGAGCGCCCAAAAAGGCACCTATAACAACAGGTGCTACCACGACCGGATACACATAACCGTGAAGGCAATAGACAAGAGAACCACCCAGCGCAGTGATTCCCATTATGAAAGTACTGGTGCCAATAGCTGCTTTCATAGGCATCCGCATTAGGCGATTCATTGCCG
>CAYVSN010000158.1:0-3760 GCA_964453875.1 uncultured Dehalococcoidales bacterium | reverse complement strand
CAGAGAAGCTAGGGCCGAACTTGCCCAGTGCCGAAGATGACCCACTTATAGCTGGTTAACTCCTTTAGCCCCATCGGACCGCGGGCATGGAACTTCTGAGTGCTTATTCCTATCTCAGCCCCCAGGCCAAACTGCCCACCATCAGTGAAGCGAGTGCTGGCATTGGCATAGACACAAGCGGCGTCTACCTGGTTGAGAAAGCGCATAGCTGCTGAGTAGTCTTCGGTGACAATGGCTTCGGAATGCCCTGAGCCATATGTCTCAATATGCTCTAGAGCTTCATCCAGAGAATCAACCACTTTAATGGCTGCCTTCAGGGATAGGTATTCTGTCCCCCAGTCCTCAGCTACCGCCGGCACCAAATTCAAAGAAGGAATGGGCTCGAGGATAGCCATAGCTCGCTCATCGCAATGTATTTCCACTTCCGCCTTGGCCCATTCCTTGGCGATGGAAGGCAAATAGGTCTGGGCAATTTGGCTGTGTAGCAAAAGGCAATCCAGGGCATTACATACGGTGGGGCGCTGGACTTTGGCGTTATAGGCAATGGCCACTGCTTTGCTCAGGTCAGCGCTTTTGTCCACATAGGTATGGCAAACACCCACTCCCCCAGCAACCACTGGCATGGCAGCATTCTCAGAGACAAGCTTTATCAAACCAGGACCACCACGGGGAATCATCAGGTCAATAACCCCATTCATCTTTAGCATGTGGTTGACTAAAGCCCGCTCGGTCGATTCAATAAGCTGAATTGCTCCTTGGGGCACCCCAGCCTGATAACAAGCTTCTTGAGCCATTTTGGCCAGTGCGCTGTTGGAGTTTATAGCTTCCCTGCCGCCACGGAGAATGACAGCATTGCCCGACTTGAGGCACAAGCTTGATATATCAATAGTGACGTTGGGGCGGCTCTCATAAACCGCTCCGATAACTCCTAAGGGGACTCGTTTCTTACCTATTTGCAAGCCATTGGGCAAGGTGCGCATTTCAATCATCGCGCCGACCGGGTCAGGTAAGGCAGCCACCGTTTTAACATCCTGAGACATGGCCTCCAGACGGCTTGGCGACAACATAAGCCTATCAAGCATAGCTTCGCTCATCCCTGAAGCCTCGGCCTCGTCATAATCGGCTTTGTTGGCAGCTAGGATGTCATCCCTCCTGTCCATAAGAGCTTCAGAGATATTGAGCAAAGCCTTGTTCTTGATTTCCGTGGAAAGGAAAGCCAGCTTCCTTGAAGCTGCCTTGGCAGCCTTCCCTTTTTCCTCCAGTTCTTTAATAGCTAATTGCATAGTCCTTCTCCTTTGGTATTGTAGCGTTGTGGCAGCATGCCCTGATCCATATCGATACTCCCAAGCTTATAGGCTTTCCCTTTCAACTCCAAACTGTCCTTCCCATACGCCAATATCTGCTGTGCCCTCCTTAACGACAGGACCAAACATCGTAGGAATACTCTGAGCGTAGCCGAACCTCCTGATTCGCCTCTCTGCCAGCCTAACGTATTCCTCGTTTATTTCATAACCTACGTAGTGCCGCTTCGTTTTTATGGCGGCTAACCCTGCTTGCCCGCTGCCCACGAAGGGGTCTAAGACGACCTCCCCCTCATACGTATAGAGCTGGATAAGCCTGTATGGTAACTCTACAGGAAAGGGAGCGGGATGCCCAATGCCCTTTGCCTGTTCCGCAGGGAATGTCCACACACTCTTAGTAAATTCAAGGAATTCCTCTCTAGACATAGTGTTATGTCTATTGGGTGGCTTCGTTCGGGCAAATGTTCCCTTAGAGAAAACCAGGATATACTCATGAACATCTCTCAACGTGGGGTTAGCTGCAGAAAGCCAGCTCCCCCAGGCTGTGGAAGGACTGGAACTTGAAGCCTTGTTCCAGATAATCTCCCCTCGCATCAGAAAACCAAGCTCAAGCATATCTTCGACAACAAAGGCGTGAAGGGGGATATACGGTTTTCTCCCCAGGTTGGCAATGTTTATGCAAGCTCTGCCCCCGGGCACAAGGACTCTATGAACCTCTCGCCATACCGATCTAAGAAATTCTCTATATCCCCCAAGCGTCAGGTCTTCATCATATTCCTTGCCCACGTTGTAGGGTGGGGACGTAACCATTAGGTGAACGCTACTTTCAGGCAATTCATCCATCCTTTCGCTTGATTTGCAGAATATCTTATCTAGAAATTGAGGAGGAACAGGATTCTCCATATATTTGACCTTTTCTTCTTTTGGCAAGCTTTCATAGAGTCTGCTGGCATAGAACTGAGTGGAATCGTGACTTATCCGACCCGCGGAGCCGAATGAACTCGTCTTGGTGCCTCTTTTCATCCCTTGCCGTGTTGACGCCCCGCTCACTCTACGCTCCAGTTCAGTGATTGGCTGACAAGCCTATTTCCTTTCATAATATTACCATATTGTTCCTATGAACCACTTCGTCGCCGTATTCATGGCCCAGAAGGGCAGGGATTCTATTGGAGTGCGCCCCTTTGATGACAGCCACATCGGTGGAACCATAATTGCAAATGCCACAGGCAATATGGTTGCCCTGCCTATCAAAAACATCCACAATGTCGCCACGCTCAAAGTCACCTTCCATCCCAACAACACCAGCCGGGAGCAAGCTTTTGTTTTGTTCTCTAAGGGCTACCATGGCCCCTTTGTCCACCATTATTTTCCCTTTGGAAGCCAGACCACTGAGCATCCAGCGTTTCCTGCTCTCCATTTTGTTGACCCGCGGAGGGAAAAGCGTACCCCTTTCTTCTCCATCGCTGATTCTTGTCAGTATATCAGGCTCCCGCCCATCAGCGATGACCACAGCCACCCCTGAAGAGGTAGCTAGTTTGGCTGCCTCGATCTTGGTTATCATGCCCCCCGTCCCGTGATAATTGGTAGTTTCGTTAGCTAATCGCTCAATCTCATCATCGATATTGTCTACTCTCGATATGAGTTTAGCATCGGGATTGCGGCGAGGGTCAGCGGAATATAGACCGCCGACATCAGTGAGCAGCACCAGAAGGTCAGCATCGATTAAGTTTGCTACCATGGCTGATAAGTTATCATTATCTCCAAACTTAAGCTCTTCGATTTCGTCAAGGGCGACAACATCATTTTCATTGACAATACAGATTACACCAAGCTCAATGAGAGCCAGCAGAGTATTGCGGGCATTGAGATAGCCGCTTCGGTCACCCATATCTCCTTTAGTCAGCAATGCCTGAGCAATGGTTATGTCATATTGACCAAGAAGTTGCCCATAGATGTGCATAAGATGGCCTTGCCCCACCGATGCTAGAACCTGTTTGAAGGGAACATTCTTACGCTCATGGACATTCTTTAGCTTTTCCCTCCCAGCAGCAATGGCTCCCGAGGAGACTATTATTATTTCCCTTCCCTGATTATGAAGTTGGGCCACCTGCTTTGCCAGGTCAGCCATGATTCGCAAGTCAAGGTGCTCGCTGCCAGCAGTGAGAAGTCTGGTGCCAAATTTAGCCACTATTCGATGATAGAACATCAGCTCAAATTATAATAACAATAGACAGGCTCAGCAACGGCGGCCCAACCAATTACATAATTCATCGTTGTGTTATCCCTTAAGCCCCTGAGTCACGTAACCGCATCAGTTTTGGCACCACCCCTGAGATTGCTTCGCTTCGCTCGCAATGACAATGCCGGGGATCTGTAGTGAGAGGGGGATCCGATTGCGAAGAGCATCAGCGACGCGGCAATCTCGCGGTGGGAGATTGCCACGCTTCGCTCGCAATGAC
>CAYVSN010000157.1:0-3846 GCA_964453875.1 uncultured Dehalococcoidales bacterium | reverse complement strand
GCAGTCGGCGCATTGTATACATATTTTAGAAAAATGCCCTGGAGAGTCTTCGTGTCCAAGAAGCAGGGTATTTAGCGCCGGATATACAAGCTTCTCCACGTACTGCGCCACAGTCTGGACCCCAAAGGCACAGGCCATCACCAGTATAGCGTCGGCACGCTGAACAGCTTCAGCATCCTCCTTGACCGCTTGCCCGGTCAGGCTATCGCAGGCCGTTGAGATTACCATCCATCCAGTAACCTCTTTGCCTATTTCCTCCAACTTATCCTTCATCTCGATAACTTCTAATTTGCCTCCGGTCTGGCACATCGTGGCACAAGTGCCACACCCGATAAGATATACCCTCTGGTCTCTTTCTAGGCATTGTCTGATCTCTTCAAATGGTTTCTGTTGAGTAATTGTTTTCATAAGAGTCACCCATCTTTCAGACTAACCCTGGACTCGGGACTCATAAGTACTTCTATAGTGATGCAAGGTATCAACCACTGAATTAGGCGCGGCTTGCCCTAACCCACATAAGGAGGCGAGCATCATAGCGCTGGCTAAATTCTCTAAATTCTCAATATCCTGCTTCGATCCTTGTCCTTGGCAAAATCCAGTTAAGATTTCGAGCATGACCTGAGTGCCCTCTCGGCAGGGGGTGCACTTGCCGCAGGATTCGTCGGCAAAAAATTCTATGGTTCTACGCATAATATCTATTACATCTCTGTTTTCATTAAATACGATGATAGCGCCAGCACCCAGCACACCCTCAAATGCAAGCGGGGTATCTATCAGGTGATAAGGGATGACCCTTCCCGAAGCGCCGCCTACCTGAACCATCTTCACCTTTTCCGCCAGAGCTAAGTCCTCAACCAATTCCTTCAGGGAACTCCCCATAACTAGCTCATATGTGCCTGGGGCTCGCACATCCCCGCTGACAGAGAATACCTTGGTCCCCTTGCTTCGCTCTGTTCCTATTCGATCAAACCAATCAGCTCCGTTGAGGATAATTGGTGGTATATTCATCAAAGTTTCTACGTTGTTGATAATGGTTGGCTTTTGCCATAAACCCTGTGATGGCGGGTAAGGAGGCCGATAGCGAGGCTCCCCCCTCTTACCTTCGATAGAATCCATAAGCGCTGTCTCCTCCCCACAGACATAAGCACCGGCACCTTCTCGAATCTCGATATCAAATCTAAAGTCGCCCTGCTTAGCCAAGAATCCTTTACCTTGGCATTGCGCGATTGCACCCTCCAGTAGATCGAGAAGGTGGTGATACTCAGCTCTCAAATAGATGTAACCTTTCTCAGCTCCTATAGCGTAGCCAGCAATGGCCATGGCTTCGATAACACTAAATGGATCTCCTTCTAGGATATATCTATCTTTGAACGTCCCCACCTCCCCTTCATCAGCATTGCAGATAACGTATTTCTCCTCCCCCGAGGCCTCGCGCGCAAACTCCCATTTTAAGCCGGTGGGGAATCCGGCTCCCCCTCGGCCGAGTAGCCCTGATTTCTTGATTTCCTCGATCACCTGCTCCGGGGCAAGCTCACTTAAAGCCTTCTCTAGGGCATTAAAGCCACCTTGATTCAGATATGTGCTGATATCCTTGGGGTCAATAACCCCGCAGTTTCGCAAAACAATTCTTTGTTCCGGCATCAAATATCTTCCTTATACAATTCAAAACTGGAGGGTTACTTACAGCCGCTTCAAAATCTCTATGATCTTCCTCGGCGTTAGATCAACATAGCGTTTATCGTTTATCATCATCGCCGGAGCTTGGTCACAAGCACCAATGCAGTTTGTTAATTGAAGAGAGAATTTCCCATCTTTTGTGGTTTCACCAGGTTTGATGCCCAGCTCTCTCGTCACTGTTTCAAGGGTGGCTTGACAGTCTTTGAGGTAGCAGGGCACGCTATTACAGATTCTAATTATGTTCTTGCCTAAAGGCCTAGTGGAAAGGAAGGAATAGAAGCTTGCTAAGCCATATACCTCACCCACGGGGATGTCCAGGCTTTTAGCCACCTCGACCACGAGTTCTTCCGGGAGATACCCATATCTGCGTTGGGCTTCCTTGAGCAAGAGCAACAAGTTTCTCCCACCTTTGTGCTTAACCTCGATTCCCTGGAATGCATTATTCACATCCAAACTCCTTCGATATGAACTACGCTTTTGTAATTAGTGGGGGGCCTTTCTTTTCTTTGAACCTTTCCTCGCGCTTAGTCAATGCTCCCACCGGGCATAATGATATACATACATCGCAAGACTGGCAGGCAATTTTGTTTAGTGGTTGGTCCTGGTCTACCACGATCTTGGAGTCAAAGCCACGATAAGCTATAGCAAAGACGTCTGCCTTCTTGATTTCATGGCAGACCCTTAGACACCTGCGGCACAGGATGCACTTGTCCAGATCACGGACAACGTAAGGGCTCACATCCTCTAAAGGATGATAGCGTTTCTTTACCCTGAATCTGGGCAGCCCTACCCCTAAATCGGCAGCAATTCTACGCAATTCACATGCGTTGGCTTTATCACAAACCAGGCAAACATCGGGATGGCTAGCTAGTAAAAGTTCTACAATCAGCTTGCGAGTTTCCACAACTTTTGGGGAGTGGCTGTGAATAACATTGTTTGCCGCGACTGGGGTATGACAGGAGGCCACCAGCGTCCTTGACCCCTCAACTTCCACCACGCAAATACGGCAGGCACCGATAGGAGTCAGTTCTGGCCTATAGCATAATGTTGGAATATCCACCCCATTTTCCCGCGCCAGCTCTAGGATAGTCATTCCCGGCCGAGCGCTTACCTTGGTGCCATTTAATATGACTGGTATCATATCCCTGCTCAAATTGTCCTCGCCGCTAAAATTAAAGTGCTATGAGCCTCTTTAATCATAGCACAAATTGTAAAAAATATCACAATATCTTTTTACCGGTCTTGCTCAAATCAGCTGATACCAGGCGGATGACCAGCAGGTATAGTTATACAGGCTATCCAATGCCATTAGAACTCAAGCTGCTCTTTAGCCACGCGCATTTGGACGGGGCCGGGCATTGGCGTCATTGGTAGGAGCCACGAGTACTTTGGAATAACAGGTGAATTGAAGCATAACCTTGGCTCGTTACTGAACGATTGTCCAAATGATTACGTCAGGTTCTTCCCTCCTCTCATAGTTGGCTGCCCCTATGAAGGCATGGCTGGTGTTCCTGTCAACATGGTTGAACAATAGGCAATTTTGTGTAGCTAATGGGCGCGTCATATTAAAAGAAGACATTTCATGGGACTGTCATGCAACTATCCGTCAGATTGTGAGCTGAATGAACATTCCGGACTTTGGTTTACGGAGAGGTAGGGCTACACCTCAGCATGTTCTTGTGCACTAGGGCGCTTTTCTCCTACATCCTGCCTCGCAAACCAGCAGCCCGGATCTGAGGCGAGCATATCTCCCGCTTCCTCGTAAGCTCTCCCCCGACAACCGGCACAGGCCTCCTTATAGTCACAGCTACCACAGTCGCCCTTTAGTAGATGCCTAGAGCGGAGCCGGGCAAGTATGGGTGATTCCTGCCATATCTCCCTAACGCCCCCCTCCTTTATGTTGCCGAGGTTTGCCTGTAGCAACATGCAGGGGTTGACCTCCCCGTTCGCCCGGACAACCAGATAGCCTAAGGGCATACCCGCGGCACATCCCCTGCCATAGTAGGGTATTCTCGCCAGGTGCTCCATGGGGATGTGCTTTGGCCTAACCTGTCTTTGCTTTAGGATTAGCGGATACATCGGACAAGCAGGAAATCTTATCACGATAGGACAATTTACTTGTGCTTCAGCAAGCCACTCGGTCACATCTCGCCGCTCCTCAATGCTCAC
>CAYVSN010000156.1:0-3910 GCA_964453875.1 uncultured Dehalococcoidales bacterium | reverse complement strand
CGTATCTAAAGTGTCAGTGTCAGTAGTGTCAGTAGGGGTATTAACTTATAAGGCTTCATAACACAATACTTTTCTCCCTTTCTCAGTCACCTTGGTTGAGTTTCTTATTAAGCCCAACTTCTGTAGAGGCTTTGCAGCTTGCTCTAGTTCAGTAGCAGATAGATTCAAGGTCCGGTAGACCTCGCGTTGTGATATAGGGTTGCCCTTGCCCCTACTCCGTAAGAAGGCCAGCAGTTTTTCCTCTACCTGTTTACCTCGGCTTGCGCCGAATGCGTGAAAAAGCAACATTGCGCTTTGTTCTAGGAAGCTGCCAGCCAGAATTGCCGGCTCCAGGTGATTAGTCTTGATTACCTGAGAAAAGTCCATAGCCGCATAGAGCAGAGCGAGTTTCCAAACAAAGGTCTGAACCCTGGGGATAAGTGCTGCACTTAGACTTTCAGAAGCACACCTTGTGTGGTAATCAGCATAGTAGACAGCAAATCTAGCCTTGGCTTCGTCAGAGACGGCAAGCTCCCCACCATTATCTGCCCGTAGCTCGTCCGCCCAGAGCCGTATATCATTTATCCGACTCACCAGCGCATCGCGCTTAGCTGCATCGACCTTAGGTGGGAAGGGCAAAGGGGACTTAGGCTCGCCACAAACGAACATGAAGCGATTCGCAAAGCCACCGTAAATCTCCCTTTCAGTTAGAGCTTGCTGAAGCCAAGCGTGCGTTGTACCTGAAATTATAGAAAGGAATGGCTCCTTGCATTCCACTGCCTTGATTCGTGTTTTGAGGGTTTCGCGGTCAGGGCAGTCATATAACGATGTCAGCTTAGGGATTAGGTTTGATAGCCCTTCTTGGCGAGCCTTAGACAACAATGACAGGAACTCGCTCTCGTTGAGGAGCACAACCTTCTTCTCCCCACCCAGAGCATCAATCAGTCCTTCGGCGCTGCCTATGCCGGGGATTATCTGGAAGACGGGGTTTTCAACATCGATATCGGTGTGGAGGCGCTCCAGAATATCCCGTGCCCTGCTCCACGAGGTATCTTTTCTAGTAACCGCTGTGCGGCCAACCAGGCAGATATAGAAGTTTGGGAATAGCTGTCGGGCATGGTAAATGTGGACTCTTCGGGCTAGGGTGGTCCCGATTAGTTGGGTAAAGCAGGCGAAGTGATAGTTATCGCTGGCTTCTGTGGTATCAGCAACTAGCTCCTGGTAGTCCCTAAATAGCCTCTGCCAGACATCCTCAGGCAGGTCGGGTGTTGGGGGAAGAGTAATTTGCTCCTCCGGTTCCTCTTTGATGGGCTCACCATATCTATAAACTGACCGAACGCACTTCTCTACATCAGAGTCAGTAAAAGCGGTCGGAGCTATTGGCAGCTGTTCGCAACGTTTTGCCCAGTCCTTCAAGATAGGCATAGTCACATCTATGGGCAGGCTATTCTTGAAGTAGCCGGCCAGTCTGGTGCAGGTGACATCTCTTACGCCATATGGCACCCCCTTTAAGGCTTCGGTTACCCAATTCTCGCCCTCCTTTACCCGTGCTTCCTTCTCTCGAGAAATGCCAAGCTCATTCAACCGTTTGGAGATGAGGTTCTCTAACCCCGCAACCTTCATTATTGTGCGGCACTCGCTGAGGAAGGAGTATTTGATGCCGCTGGGGTGCAAGCTAGGCGGTGCAATTATATAGTTGCCATCGGAGCGTATTTCTAACCAGGATCCCACGTCCCCTTTTGCGATAATTTCGCTCTTTATCGGCTTATCGGACGACCTCAGGTAAACATGGGGGCCGCGCTTGGTTCCGACGACGATCGTTTGTTTTCTTACCTGCTCCCAGTTATCACCGAAGAAAGTTTCAGCTCCATCCTGAGTGTTAAAACAAAGAGCGACCAGACTCTGGCTAGCTTCTCCACAGATAATGCCGACATTTGATTCTTTCCCCTTGTGGAACCACTCAGCTTCTTCGTCCACTCTAGGTGCTTGCTGCTGGTAGGGTTTCCAATGCTTCAGGTAGGTGGTCTTTTCGCCATGTTTCATTGGAATAACGCGGAGCCCCAGTTGCTTGTAGAGAACTAAACAATGGCGAAGCTCTGTCCAATCCTGAGGAGGTAGAATTTGACTTTGGGGAGGCCCACTGATAGTATTAGAGGTAGACATCCGTAACTCTCCTCATTCTGTCTGCCCTTGCCCCAGCTTCGCCCAGCCGGGGCATTTGGCTTTTTAGTCACACCTCGACTGAGTACAACAACCTTTTGGCTCGCTTAAGATAAAAAATAAAATCGGCAAGATTGCCTGTGGCCCGTCCGCACATAAATGAACGCACGAGCTCTGGCCTATCTTGCCGGTCTACAAAGATAAAATCAGAACGTCGCCTATCACGGCGGTCAATATCTTTAAGTTCTAATCCGTTCGACAGGAGCCATGCAGCAATGTATAAATCGCTCGTTCGGTACATTCCGTCTGCTCCCATTCTTACATTGTCCATTTCCTAACCCGAATATCCTAGCTACTTGGATGTTGTTCTGAGGTTAAGGGGCTTAGGCTCCTCAAGAAGTTTTTCTAAGGCCCGCCGGGGCACGAGTAGCCTACGACCAACTTTGATGACCGGAATTTCGCCGGTTTTAACCCTGTCATAGGCAAGCTGCCGTCCAATGCCTAAGAGTTTGGCAGTCTCTTCTACTGTAAACGTAACTCGCTCTTCGTGCATTCGTTGCCTTCCTTACCCTTTATAGTCTTGACATAGTGTAGATGATGGTGTATAATCCTTGTCAAATGTGTTCAATATGGACTAATCTTTGGACATCTGTCCTGTATCAAATAAGGAGGTGTGCATATGAGACGTAGAGACTTGTCTGATCAAGAACTAACCCGGGTAATAAACCTAAGGCAAGCCGGTGCCAGCTGGGTAAAAATCCAACATGAGATGGGAATTAACCGACGAACTGCTAAGCGCGCATACGACAAGTGGGAGCGTAGCAAATCCATGGGGGAACTCAGGGAAGCTCGCAAAGATGTGGCCGCACAAGCATTCCGTGAGCATATGAACGCTCTCATCACACTGGCCGTGTCCTTAGTGCTGAATCTGCGTCTACCACACTTGCCCGATATGATGACGACAGATGGTGAGCAGTTTCTTCCTCGGTTATGGCAGCAGGATCTCCTCCAGTGTGGAGACTACATCTCGTCTGAGCCGGTTCATGTCTACACAATGGGAGACCCGGGTGCTTTCTACATAAGGGACATGCAGCTCACTGTTCGCAGGAACGAGCTGCTTTTTGAGTGCCTTCAGGTCCATACTCGCGAAAACGTGCGATGGAACGTGTTGGATGAGTGGAAAAAGGCCAGGACCAAGTGTGTTAAGGTTCGCGATAAGCTTTGGAAACAAACCCGCCAGGTGGTAAACAATTTTCTCAATCAAGAACGACAGACGAACCTTTTGCACAGCATCAAGGAGGAAAGCCGACAGGATGCTCCTGTTGAACGGATGGCTGAAGCAGTGCTCAGGGCTATATGGCAAGGCATTCTCTCGGATAAGCTGGATCAGGAATACCCTTTTGAAACGGTGTCACGGGGCAGTAGAACGGCCCCGGACATAGTTGTGAAGATGAGAGATCAAATAGTCCTTGGATTCAACACTAACATGAGTCTAGCCGAAAAGGTAACTTGCATATGTAATTTGGCGGTTAGCAACCTGCGCAAAGGGGATATGGTCCAGCAGTTACACGATGAAGTTCACAGAATGAAAAAAGCAAGCGACGAACTCCACGAAATGCTGAACCCCCTCAGGCTGCTCCCTATGATACTTCGCACTCGGTGTGACTTGTGTCCTGCATAATAGAACACAGGCTGAAGGCAACCTTAAAAACCGAGGAAAGGAGATAGCTATGAAAGGACACATTAGAAAAAGGGGTAAAGGTTCTTGGGC
>CAYVSN010000155.1:0-3946 GCA_964453875.1 uncultured Dehalococcoidales bacterium | reverse complement strand
GTACGATTCGGCAAGCTCGAAATACCTCTGGGCGACAGCCAAAACCTTCGTCTTCTCCTTTTCGGAAATATAGGGGTCGTCTAGCTTAAAGCTCTCCACCTTGCCTCTGACGTAAGCTCGGTAGCATTTGTAGAAGTTGAGCAATGTCAGCAGCTCGTCGTCATGACTTAGCTCTACGTAGGTATTCATCAAATGCTCTGATAGGTCAGCCCGCTGGTAGCGATCCAAGTCCATAGCTAGAAAGGCCATTTCCGACGCTACATCAGAATATCTAAACCTATCATTGAATTCAATGCAGTCATAGATGCAGATATCATCCGTGAAGCAAATATGGGCGGCATGGAGGTCACCGTGGCAATCCCTTACTTTGCCTTCCTTCACTCGCTTATGGAACAGGCTGCTGTTGCTGTTGATGAAATTCTCGGTATAGCTTTTGATTCGCTCATATTTCGCTGGAGGGATGGAAACGCCGATATACTTCTCAGTTTGATTGAAGTTCTCATCAGTGTTTTGGCGAATAACGTCTAATTTGCCGAAGGGAGCGATCTCTGGGCTTGTCCTGGCTCCTTGGTGGAAGACTGCCAGCCTTTCAGCCACTTTTGCTACCATCTCTTTAGTTACGTGGCCGTTGAGCAAAAGCACATCCATCATGCGGTCTTGAGGCAATTGCCTCATTTTGACGGCGTACTCTATTGGATCGCCTCCTCCTTCAATACGGATCTCACCGCTATCTTCAATAATTGGCACCACTGCCAAATAGACGTCGGGGCAAAGGCTCCTGTTCAGTTCCAATTCCTGGAGGCAAAAGAAATGGCGTTTCTCCAGGGTAGTGTAATCCAAGAACCCAAGGTCGACTGGCTTTTTCACCTTATATACGTAATCGCCAGTGAGGAAAAGAAAGGACATCTGTGTTTGAACCAGTTCTATCTTTTGGGGTCTATGTGGATAAGCTTGAGGCCTGAGTAAAGCCTCAAGTTTGTGTGGCAATTTCAACACTGGCTTGCTTGGCAACTTCCGGATTCAAGCGAGGCTAAGTAACAGGCGAACTCCTACGGGGGCATCCTGCACCCTAGTTACCTTGCTGGTGGGTACTCAGGTCAATATCAGTCAATAACCTGTCATCTTTGCCCAGCGGTTACGAAGGCTTGAATGCTAAAAAGGTTCTCATTTTCTCCCCCTCACCACGATGCAAAAACTGCGCGGCAAGAGGAATTCCAATTCGAATAGTCTCAGGCTTGGTTGTATCTACCCCCTCAATGCGGGCATCAACCCTCGCGCCTTCCTCTAGCTCTACCACGCCAGAGCAATAAGGATTCTTCCTATCATAACCCTCTTCCATCATGAAGGGAGGACCTATGCTTATAACGGTGAAAGCGGCAAGCTTCCCCTTTCCCTTCATCTCAACCCACTCCATCTCCGAGCCATAACACTTTATACAAATGGAGCGCGGAGGCACGAAAAGGGCGCCACATTTCTTGCACCTCGAGCCCATGAGTTTATCTTCATTAAGGAACTGCTCATAAGAAATATCACTAAAAGGCTTTGCTTCCATTTTTACCTCCTCTCATCAGTTTTCCTGTTTTTGCTTCGAGACTTCATGACTACGAAGTTTTGTGGCAGTCTATTCTTGGTCTTACCTCCTCTCGAGGATGGTGAACGTGCAAGTACCTCCCGTACCTCCCAGGTTTTGAGCAGCACCGATACGCAGGTCTTTCTTGGGAATCTGTCTTTCCCCGGCCTCACCCCTTAGCTGTTTCCAGACCTCGAACAATTGACCTATACCCGTTGCACCCACAGGATGTCCTTTGCACTTAAGCCCACCTGAGGTATTAATTGGCATAGGACCATCCAGTCTTGTCAAGCCTTCTTCAACCGCCTTGTATCCTGTTCCTTCACCGAAGAAACCAAGATCCTCTATATGAATGAGTTCAGCCATGCTGAAGCAATCGTGTACTTCGGCAAATTGAATGTCTTTGGGCGTAAGCCCAGACATCCCATAGGCCTCCGCCGCAGCATTCTTATTGGCTTCAAAGGAGGTAAGGCTCGGGGCAGCATGTAAGCCTCTGCCACTGCCTTGCCCTATTCCAATAACATATAAAGGATTGTCAGTGAAGGTCTTGGCTATTTCCTCGGCTACCAACAACATACAAGCTGCCCCGTCACTTATAGGACAGCAATCGTAGAGGTGCATTGGCCAGGCAACTTGAGGGTTGAATCTAGGATCCCAGAGAGCTTCCTTCTCATCTTTCCATTCCGGCAGTGGCTCTCCCTTTTTCTTAGCCCGCTCAATCCTGGCATTCATGAGATCGGAGATGGTCATGTTGAATTGCGCCTTTGGATTAAGGCGAGCATTATTATGGCTCTTGATAGTAACGTTCATAAGATGATCACGTGTCGCCCCATATTTTGCAAAGTAGTCAGTAGCTATGGCGCCAAATACGCCGGGGAAGGTAAACCCAACTCTTGATTCATAAGGGACGCTTGCCAGGGCCAGGCCTTCCGTAACTTCCTCCGTGGGGCGTTTCGACATGTCCTCCACGCCGCTAACCAAAACTATGTCATAGAATCCAGAAGCTATGGCAAAAACGCCCTCTCTGAAAGCAAGCGCGCTTGATGCACATGCGCCCTCTGTCCTTGTTGCTGGCTTCGGTGCCAGCCCAACTACATCAGAAATTATGGGTCCCCAATGCCCCTGATGCGTGAAGAAGTCATTTGTGAAATTTCCCAGATAAAGAGCATCGATATCATCGGGTTCTAGCCCTTTGTCCACTGAGGAACGCATCTCATTGAACGCTTCAACAAATAAATCCTTCGAGTCTTTGTCCGGAAACATGGCAAACTTCGACATTCCCGCACCGACTACAGCTACCCCCCTTCCCAGCTTCCTTTTCTTTTGCATTTTGCACCTCCTAGATATACTACGGCTTCAAAGCCCTGACCTCAAAGCCGAACGTAGATTATACTACTCTGGGACGACATTTACCACAAAAAGTTGCTTGCTTTAAGTCGGTATCGCCCAGGCTATTGGAGAAATGCATGACACACCTTGCATCAGAGCAATGCCCCAGACCAAAGGTATGGCCCAATTCGTGGACTGCTTCTTTTGTGGCCCTTTCTACAAATAGCTCATTATCAGGGGGCAACCCGTAGAATTCTTGCCTCAAACGACAAAGGGAAATGACTGCCGTCCCTGAGCTTACATTAGCCTCTCCAAAAACGAAATTAAGCCCGGGTGCATAAAGGTCAACATCAGCTATGCCGAGAACCTTCTCATCTCTTTCTTTCCCCAGGGCGTTCAATGAGGCTATTAACCTTGAGGAGAGGTACTGCTTTCTTCTTGAATCATAGGCATGAGCTAACTGGTTGCAACCAGGTTCTATTTTCACCGGACATCCGAAAACATGATTGAGCCTTTTGCTAATTTCGTCGGTCGTCTCGCTATTTATGCTGGCTAATGGCTTGAGTGCGATTTCCATTGATGTCACCCATCCTATTAAGCTCTAGATTCTATCAAATTCTGGAGCAAAACAGTTTTCCTTGAGCATTTGTCACGCCAAAAGTATAATAGCTGGTAGCTTCAGAGAAAATGAAGGAGGGCTATGCTATGGACTGGGGGAAGAAAAATCGCCTGGCGCAACTGATTCAATCGGATGGTCACTGTTTATTCTTGCCGATCGACCATGGCTATTTTCAGGGGCCAGTGAGCAGACTGGAGGAGCCGCGCAGGACTATTGAGCCTCTCCTCCCTTATGCTGATGCCGTATTTGTCACTAGGGGCGTGCTAAGGTCATCAATAGATCCTGATAAGGCGAAACCAATTATACTTAGGGTGTCCGGCGGCACAAGCATGGTGGGGAATGACCTTGCTCATGAGGGGATCACCACCTCGATGGAAGAGGCTATTCGCCTTAATGTGGCTGCCGTGGGGCTTTCCATTTTTGTCGGC
>CAYVSN010000154.1:0-3955 GCA_964453875.1 uncultured Dehalococcoidales bacterium | reverse complement strand
AACCATTCTCCAACTGACTCGATATCAGCTTCCTTCCTCTATTTCTTGGCCCTTTCGGCGACTTCCAAGCCATACCTGGGGCTCATACGTGGGGCCAATTGCAAACATTCATTACGGCGCTTCTCATAGAGAAAGCCGTAATTGCTCCCTAAGCGAACATATTGTGCAACAACAGCACTTCTATATAGTTGCTCGACGCTTCGTTCGCTGCTATGAATCACGGCCAGCACCTTGGCTACTAATGGTCACATGGATTATCGCCAGTAGCTAAGCTGCCTCCTATGCAGTTCATGACCGCTTTCTCTGGGTCATCTTCTAGCGTGCCAGTGACGACTTGAATGCGGTTGTCTCTAAAAATGCTCTGTGCCCTGGAGCCCATACCACTGGCTATGACGACAGAGACCCCTTCCTCAGCAAGCCAGGCCGGGAGAAGTCCAGGCTGGTGTCCCGGCGAAGCTACTAGCTCCTTCCTCATAATCGCATTTCTCATTTCATCAACATCGAAAAAGGCAAAATGGCTGCAATGGCCAAAATGAGTAGCAACCTTACCATCTGCTATAGGAACTGCATATCTCATTTGTAACTGTCCCTCCTACAAGTGTTATCCAGGGAGCAAGGAGGTGTCTCACAGCGTTCCGCCCTGCCACAGCACGTTCTGCCCGGCATAGAGGCACTCATCCTTATGTTATAAGAGGCAGAGAAAAGCTTCTCCAGATTCTTGCTGCCGCACGACGGGCATTCAATACTCTCATTGCCACTCCGAAGAAGCATCTCCGAGGTTTCGCCACACTCTAGGCACCTGTATTCATAAACTGGCATTTCTCCCCTCCTATTTGTCTTGCTCGTCCAGTTCTGTTGAAATCGCTTGCCACAGCTCTTCTATCTGCTTAGTTACTTTGCTGTTGGAATACTGCACCACTGGCAGTCCTTTGGTCAGTGCCTCAGTTACTACGTTATCAAAGAGGATTCCCCCTCCTATCTCTATCCGTTCGTCATAGCAATAATTCTCGATGCGATGAGCATTCTCTTCATTAATGTCGTATTTGTTTATGCAGACCAAGGGAAGAACACCGAAGTGACGGCAAAGGCCGACAACTCGCTCTAGGTCATGAATTCCTGACAACGTAGGCTCGGTAACGAGCAATGCAAGGTTTGCCCCAGATAGAGAAGCAATAGCGGGGCAGCCAATCCCAGGCGGACCATCAGTGATGATGTAATGGGAATCCTCTTTGTCAGCTATGAGCGTAGCGTTGTTCCTGACCAGGGTTACCAGTTTACCAGAGTTTTCCTCAGCGATTCCCAACCTAGCATGCACAAGGATGCCATAGGGTGTGTCTGATATGAACCAGTGGCCCGCCATGCTGGAGCGCATGCTAATAGCATTAGCAGGACAGACCTGGCAGCAGAAGCCGCAACCTTCGCAGGAGATGGGATCAACTGTGTAGTCTTGTATTGCCTCAAACCGGCAGAGTTCTTGGCAAACTCCGCACTCGGTGCACTCCTCTTTGTCAATAAAGGCTACCTGTCCGCTCCAAAACTCGTTTTCTTCCTTGACCTTGGGTTGGAGGAGGAGGTAAAGGTCAGCAGCATCCACGTCGCAGTCAACTAGCACCTTGCTTTGAGCCAGGACAGCAAACGAAGCCACTATGCTTGTCTTTCCGGTTCCTCCCTTGCCACTGAGAACTACAACCTCTTTCATTTATCGGATTCTTGTTTGCGCCGAGTATAGACTCGGTAAAGCTTCTCACCGCTGGCTTTGTAACATTCAGCACAGCGGCCAACATCCTCGGGCTTGACCTCCTCAAGATACACCTCGAATTCAAGCTCTTCATACATTTCTACCATCCTCTGTACATGATCACCACTATCTATAGCTACCTCCTCCCACCCCATTTCCATCACCTCCTCGTTCACTTCACCACCTGACTAACTGAGACTATGCGTTCGATATCTTGGAAGAGCATGAGGAAAGCATCACGCCACTCAGGCATCCCCTCTATGAGAGGGATTCCTTTTGAATAGAGTATAGCAATCTCTTTGTCCAAAGGGATTCTTAGCAAAATGGGAATCTTTTCCTCAAAACAATAGCGCTCAACCTTCTCATCCCCCACGCCAACACGGTTAATTATGACACCACAGGGAATTTGCAATTTCCTCACTACTTCCACTGCCAGCGAAAGGTCATTTAATCCGAAGGGAGTGGGCTCGGTTACTAAGAGACAAAAATCGCTTCCCTTCACCGCTTCCACCACAGGACAGGAAGTCCCTGGGGGGACATCGATGATCACTGTTTTTTTGGAGTCGACATGCCTCTTCACTTCTCTGATTATTGGTGGTGCCATCGGTTCCCCAATGGTCAGCTTACCTTGAATGAACTCCACGTTCCCGAAGTCCCCTCTTTCAAGTAGTCCTATCTCTCTCGGCTCTTCCGTGATGGCAGATTCAGGACACAAATAGGAACATGCTCCGCAGCCATGGCATAGCTGAGGAAAGATGAGCACCTTTGTTTTGACCACAGCGATAGCATTATAGGCACAGACTTCAGCGCATTTGCCACAATAGGTACATTTTGCCTCATCTACTTTAGGGACAGCTATAGATACCGGTTGGCTCTGGTTCACTGGTGAACGGAGAAAAATGTGAGCATTGGGTTCTTCTACATCGCAGTCTAACAGTTGCACCTTATCCTTATCGCTCAAGGCAAGAACCAAGCTTGTAGCCACTAGCGTCTTCCCAGTGCCTCCTTTGCCGCTTGCAACGGAAATTACCATTTGTCTATTAGTCGCAGTTGCACCAATAATTGTGGTGTGACTCAAGGGGGGCTAGGGAGTCTTGCGTCTAATGACTGCATGACAGCATTCACCTTTTGGGGCCGCCAGCGTTTTGAGAAGCTGTACCTCTAATTCTTCTCCCGCTAGAGTCTCTACCATTGCCTTGTCCATAGCTATCATGGCCTCGCACAGCGGTCTCCCCGCCCCGTTAAGGCGGTAAGGGCAGGTGAAGAACTTTCCTTCGAACCTTCTGTCCGAAGACTCTATTATTTCAGGCTTGGGCTCTCGAGCCACCGCAGGAGCTACATATGTTTCCACAGCAGCCTTGAGACCCTTTCCCCGCGTCTTGACTTTTAACCTCTGGCCCAAGGCCATACCCCAGTCACGAAATACCGCCTCAATTGTAGGCAATGCGTCATCACCAAATCTTTGGTAGAACAGCTTGCAAAGTTCCCCTTCGACCTCCATGTGATCGGCAGGTCTACTCACGGTAATCTTGGGTTTCTCTTTGTCAGCATTCATTTTGCCTCAGTTTCATTCTCTAACCATATTTGCCCCGCATTTAGGGCAACTCAAGTTGTAGCAGGGAACGCCTACTTCATGAGGGACTCTCGTTCCACAACTGGGGCAAGAACAGCTTCCACTAGGACCTGCGCCAGCGCGGTTTCCTCCCATCCTACCCATACCCGTGCCGCGCCCTAATCTTCTTCCTGTTCCTGGCCCTTGACCGTATGGGCCTGTGCCATCTCCTCTAGGCATAAATACCTCCCGGATTTCTTTTCTCGTTTACCACATTGGCGGGAGACCGCAAACACCGCTGCTGCAAGTGGGGCAGCTTGTATCCGGGATTTCGCTCGAACTCGAGCCTTGACTAAAGAACGTAGAGAAAAGCCTTCGAGGATTTTGTGCATGGCACTTGGGACAATTCAGTTTAGAGCCATCCTCGCCTAGGGACTGGCGAGCCTCAAATTTCTCTCCACATCGAGTACACTCATACTCATAGATTGGCATAATTCACCTCCCTACTTTCTCTTCTCCAACTCGTCAATACGACGTTGGATTTCGCCTAGTTGCTGCCCTAGCATCTGAGCTTGACTCTTGAGCATCTCTATCTCTTGCTCCGGGCTCATTGCCTGAGGTGCTGCTTGAGGCATCATTCCCGGCCCCATACCTGTGCCCATACC